>CAMFDG010000007.1 GCA_945949045.1 uncultured Lachnospiraceae bacterium | reverse complement strand
CGCCCGGTCGTCGTGGGCGAAGAGGGAGAAAAATATTGCTATCGCCCAAATCGCCCGGTCGTCGTGGGCGAAGAGGGAGAAAAATATTGCTATCGCCCAAATCGCCCGGTCGTCGTGGGCGAAGAGGGAGAAAAATGTTGCTATCGCCCAATCCGCCCGGTCGCCGTGGGCGAAGAGAGAAAAACATGTTGTAATCGCCCAAATCGCCCGGTCGTCGTGGGCGAAGAGGGAGAAAAATATTGCTATCGCCCAATTTGCCAGGCCGTCGTGGGCGAAGAGAGAAAGCCCGCAGTCAGCAGAAACAAGCTGACTGCGGGCTTTGTAGCATCAAAGGATATTTGCAGCATCAAAGGATATGAAGTATAATTTACTCCTTCTTGGGATCCACATAGGAGTATGCATTGGAAATCCGTGCGTTTTCTGCGGTTAATTCTACCGGCTCTCTGTAATAGGCGATGACCGGAGTGCCGGTTTCAACCGTCTCAAAGAGCTTCTCGGCAATGTCCTCCGGCACATTGATACAGCCGTGGGAACCGTTGGTCTTGTAAATCTCTTCGCCGAATTTGCCGTGACGCCAGCTGGCATCGTGAATGCCCACATTGTAGGCAAAAGGCATGAAATACTTTACATCGGAAGCATAATTTTCGCCCACCAGGGTAGCATTTCGCTCTTTGTATACGATTTTATAAACACCGTCCGGGGAGCCATTGCCGCGGTTGATATTGCCGGAAACGATGTCCGTGTCCGTCACAAGCTTTCCTTCCTTGTAATACCATAGGTGCTGGTTTGTGTAATCAATCTCGATATAGGTGTCGCCGATATCATCGAGGCCGCTTTTTTCAGCCCGCTGTTCATAGACCGGTTCGCGATCTACCGGGACACCGCCCTTCAGGTCGGCAAGAAGCTGTTCCTTTTCCTTCGATTTGCTCACGACCCAGCCGTAGTCGCCACCGCCGATCTTGACCTTATCCTTCTTCGAGGTTTTGAATGTCCGTACATCTCCGTAGGTATTGTAGGTGCTGGCAAGGTGCTGGACATACTGGGTGATCTTATCATCATTTAAGGAAACATCGCCGTCCTCCCCGATGTCAAGGAAGGAGAGAATCCGTTTTTTATCGACCGTTTCATCGGCTCCGTCAATCTCATAATGGACGGTGGAGGCGGTAAAACGTTCTATCTTATCTGCAACCTCTGTTATGGATGGATCATCGGCGTAAACATTTGGCTTCTCATAGCAGTTATCGGAGAGGGTCAGCTTGGTCTTTTGATTTTCAATGGCTGCTTTGATCTCGGTTTTCATGATGTCCGGGACAGGCTGGTTTCCCTCGGATTCCTTTACGATCTTGAAGTCATCCTCCGTGATGTCCAGATGGGCGTCTGCGGGTGGCTCTATGTATTCCTCATCAAAAAGAGGAAGTGCGTCCAGAAGCTTCTCCAGAGCCTGCTCATCATAAGTAAAGGAACGGGCCAGTTCGTATGTGTGTGTTTTCATCAGGGCGGCCGGCCAGATAAAGCCATTCTGTTTTTTCAGAAGAGCCTCTTCCTCACCCATCGCATCGTATTCATAACCGAAGTCACTTCCCTTAATGGAAAAGCGGGAATCCTTGCGATCAGTGATGGTGAGGAGATATTCCTTCGCATTGGTAATATTCTTCTTTTCAACATACCCGGCAGTTTTGTTGCCGCAGGGGATGCCGCCTACAATGGTCTTTGGGAAAAAGTGGCTGCTGTAGAAAAAGCCAACGCAAAGATAGATCCCAAGGAGGACGGTACCGCTGATGACTGCTGCCAGGAAGGCAGATCTCTTTTGTTTTTTCTTGTTTCTTTGTTTCAGGCTTGTAGACTGTGATGCCATAAAAACTCCTTTTACTTCTGTGGAACAGCTTCTGTCACACCTTGGGTTTCAGGTGGGGCACCGGCATGTAGACCGGAATGCCGTTTTCGAATTCAACGGCAACCTCTCCCTGAATCAGCGGACGAAGATATTCCTCTAATTCCGGTTTGATATCATTTCCGGCATCGTTGATCCATGCTCTCGGAATGAGCTTAGCCTCGTTGGCGATGCCACGGATCGGCGCGTACCGGTATTCAACAGTGTAAGGTTCATTTCCTGTCCGCTCTAAAGTTACCATGGAGGCAGTTACCTGCGCTTCGGCCAGCTCTACAGCTTTCTGCCCCAGGGTAAAGGCCTCCTTTAGATCGGTGGCTGACGCCAGATGGGCAGCGCATCGCTGCAGTACGTTGATCTCCACGGAGCGGACCTTGACGCCGATATTTTCTTTCACCAGAAATTCTAACGCTTTGCCGGCTCCGGAGAGCTGCTGGTGGCCAAACTGGTCTGCCATGGCCTTGGAGGAGGTGACGTAATTTCCCTCTTTGTCGCGGATTCCTTCCGAAACAGCCACGATGACGTTGTTTAAGGTCTTAAGCTTCGTGCGGATATCCTCAAGGAACTGCTCCTGGTCAAAAGGCGCCTCCGGCAGATAGATAAAGTGCGGGGCTGTGTTGTATTCATTCCTGGCCAGTGCACTGGCGGCGGTGAGCCATCCGGCATCCCTTCCCATGATCTCCACGATGGTGACGGATTTTACCGCATAGATAAAGGTGTCATGGGCAATCTCCAGCATGGTGCTTGCGATATATTTGGCAGCAGAGCCAAAGCCCGGGGTATGGTCTGTCACGCACAGATCGTTGTCGATGGTCTTCGGAATGCCGATGATGCGGATATCGCTATTGATTTTTTCGGCGTAATCGGATAACTTTAAAACAGTATCCATGGAATCATTGCCTCCTATATAGAAGAAGGCTTTGATCCCCAGCTTTTCAAACTGGTTAAAAATAAATACATAAGGAGAATCGTCATCCCGGTAGTTCGGAAGCTTGTAACGGCAGGAACCAAGATACATAGCCGGGGACAGGCAAAGACGCCTGTAATTGTCCGGAACCGCGATGGCCTCGGTGAGATTCAGATATCGCTCGTTTAAGATGCCGAGGATTCCGTTGATGGAACCATAGCAGATATCGTATTTCCCGGAGTTTGTGACGCCGTAGATCACTCCGGCAAGGCTTGCATTGATGGCTGTGGTTGGGCCGCCGGACTGGGCGACCATGCAGTTTGACTGACTCATTTGACTCTCCTTATACATTCTATGTTGCTGCTTGTTTTCAATAACCTCATTGTAGAGGTTTTCTTTTAGATTCGCAAGAGGTAGGTATGAAAAATCAGAATTTGTATGAGAAATGCAATCTTTGTCCGAGGAGCTGTCAATCGGACCGGCTCCATGGGGAAACGGGCGTCTGCGGCACAGGCAGCACCCTTCGGATCGCCCGGGCGGCGCTGCATTTCTGGGAGGAGCCCTGTATCAGCGGGACGAAAGGCTCCGGTGCCGTTTTTTTCAGTGGCTGTGCCCTCCATTGTGTGTTCTGTCAGAATGAACCGATCGCCCGGGGAATGGCAGGAAAGCTTGTTCCGTCCGGGCGGCTTTCCGAAATTTTTCTGGAACTTCAGGAAAAGGGAGCCAATAATATCAATCTGGTGACACCTGGCCAGTATGTGCCGGACATCATTACAGCAGTAGAGTCGGCAAGAAACCAGGGGCTTTTGCTGCCGGTTGTTTACAATACGGGAGGATACGAGTCGGTGGATACCTTAAAAATGCTGGAGGGTATCGTGGATGTGTATCTGCCGGACTTTAAATACATGGACCCATCGCTGGCAGAGAGCTTTTCCCATGCAAAGGATTACCCGGCTGTGGCAAAAGCCGCGGTAGAGGAAATGGTGCGACAGAAGCCCCGGTGTCTGTTTTATGACGAGGCCCCGGGAGGAACGGATGGAAAGTATACGGAATACCAGGAAGGGACACTGATCCGGGAGGGGGTCATTGTGCGGCAGCTGCTGCTCCCGGGACATTTGAGGGATGCAAAGGCAATTGTCCGTTATCTGCATGAAACATACGGGAATCGGATATACTTAAGTATGATGAGTCAGTACACGCCCCTTTTCCATGATCGGGCGGCGGAATTTCCGGAGCTTTCCCGTACTGTCACAAGACGGGAATATGAGCGCCTTTTGGATTATGCCATTGACCTGGGAGTGGAGTGTGCCTTTATCCAGGAGGGGCAGACGGCAAAGGAAAGCTATATTCCGGATTTTGACAGCGGCGAGGGTGTATAAATATGAAAAATTTGTCAAATATCTGTCAAAAACCTGTGGTATTTTGCCGAGAGGTGTAGTACTATAGTTATAGAACCTGTGGTTCAAAGGAACAGGGGGAGGAACAAATTCTTGAGAGAACAGCATAAGGGACAGATCATGATCGAATGCCCCAACACGATTTTTTATTTGTATGTGAATAATGAGAGAGAGCTGTCGAAGGTGGAGACCTTTATGAGCAATATTAAGTCCATGAAAAGGCTGGGACTTCAGGATATTTACAATTGGTGCAACCGGCAGGGCATTCAGTATGAGACACAGTTTCATTATCATCCGGAATTTTCGTTGTGGATGAATTTTAAGTCCTACCTTCTGTATTCCAGACAGAAAATGAAATACCGGCTTCCTGTCGGAGATGCTTAGACCGCTGTGCAGTGCGCATGGCGGTTTTTTCATAAAATTTTAAGGAACAATTTCTTGCGCACGGAGAAGGTTTGCTGTAGTATGAGGATGAAAAGGAGAACGTATATGAGATATCCGGAATTTTTAAAGGAAAAGGGGACCATCGGATTTGTGGCACCGTCCTTCGGGTGTGCCACAGAACCCTATGCTTCTGCCTTTACAAATGCCAGAAAGCATTTTGAAAGGCTGGGTTATAGCATCAAGCTGGGGCCGAACTGCCTTTTGGACAAGGGAATCGGTATCAGCAACGAGCCGCGTCTGTGCGGACAGGAGTTAAATGACAGCTATGTAGATGAGGCTTCCGATGTGCTGATCTCCTGTGGGGGTGGAGAGCTGATGTGCGAGATCCTTCCTTATGTGGATTTTGAGAAGCTTGCATCCGCAAAACCCAAGTGGTTTATGGGGTATTCCGACAATACAAATTTCACGTTTTTGTCCACAACCCTCTGTGATACGGCGGCCATTTACGGCCCCTGTGCAGCAGCCTTCGGTATGGAGCCCTGGCACGAATCTCTTCAGGATGCCTTTGATCTTTTATGCGGGAAAAGGAACAGCATCCACAATTATGAGAAATGGGAACTGGAATCCTTAAAGGATGAAGATCATCCGCTGGAACCGTATCATCTGACGGAGCCGGTAAGAATCAGACTGTTTCCGGATCGGGCGGCTGACTTTGAGGGACGGCTTCTGGGCGGCTGTATGGACACACTTGTGAATCTGGCCGGAACCGGGTTTGACCGGGTGAAGGAGTTTGGTGACCGCTACCGGGAGGACGGCATCATCTGGTTTCTGGAGGCCTGCGATCTCAATGTGGTGTCGATCCGTCGGGCAGTATGGCAGATGAAGCAGGCCGGGTGGTTTTCCCATGTGAAGGGATTTCTGATCGGGCGGCCTTACTGTTTCGGGCAGGAAATGTTTGGGCTGGACCAGTACCGGGCGGTTACGGAACCCTTGCAGGAATTCGGGGTTCCGATCATCATGGATCTGGATATCGGCCATCACGCACCTATGATGCCTGTGGTAAGCGGCGCATATGCGAAAGTACATGTTGAGGACAATTCATTTTCATTGGAGTATGAATGGTGTTAAATCGAAGTTCGATGTTTCAAAAGAGTGGAGGTAGTAGAATGAAAGGAAGAATTAAGAAATTAACAGCGTTGTTTCTTGCGACGGTAACATTGGCTGCAGCCTCACCGGCAGCAGTAAGGGCACAGGAGCTGACTCCGGAGACCGAACAGGTGACACAGCAGAGCGAAAGCACCCAGCAGCAGGAGGGAGATGAGGTCACCATCACGAAGGACGACCGCCCGTATCTGGCTCTGGGGGGAGATCTGACGGCTGACCAGCAGCACAAGGTTCTGGAATATATGGGAATCGAGGCGGCGGATTTTGACCAGTATGACGTGGTGTATGTGACCAACGAGGAGGAGCATAAATACCTGGATGCTTATGTTCCGAAGGAAAAGATCGGTACGAGGGCACTTTCCTCTGTGATGATCTCCCTGGCAGATAAGGGAAACGGACTTAAGGTGTCCACCTACAATATTAACTACTGTACCGCGGGTATGTACAAGAATGCCCTTGCCACCGCCGGAGTACAGGATGCCAATGTAATCGTGGCGGGCCCCTTTGAACTGTCCGGCACAGCGGCGCTGGTGGGAACCCTGGAGGCCTACGAGAAGCTGACTGGGGAAGAACTGAACGAGGATGTGGTAGATGCAGCTATGGATGAGCTGGTGACCACCGGGGAACTGGAGCAGAGCATCGACGGCGATTCCGAGGATGTGGAGGCCATGATCGCTGACCTGAAGGCCCGCATTGCAAACGGGGATCTGGATTCCAAGGAGGAAATAAAAGCAGCTATCGAGGATGCGGCCGAGAAGTATGATCTGAAGCTGTCCGAGGAGGATAAGGAGAAAATTCTTGCACTTCTGGACAAATTAAAGAATCTGGATCTTGACTGGGACAGTATTGCAAATCAGGCTGAGGACTGGGCTAACCAGATTAAGGGAAACTTACAGGATGCCGGTGTCTGGGATAAAGTATGTGCTTTCTTCCAGAAACTTCTGGATGCCATCAAATCCTTTTTCTCATAAAATTTAGGTAAATTATGGGTAAAACGATTGTAAAATTCCTGCAAAGTGTTTTATAATAGTTGAGATCTATTGTAAAACATGAGAGAAAAGGAAAATAAAGTATGAATGGCATTTCAATCGTCCTGTCGCTTCTGAGTGGAGTGGCGCTGTTTCTGTTCGGTATGTCCTTAATGGGCGACGGACTGAAGAAGGTGGCAGGAAACAAGCTGGAGCTTGTACTGTACAAGCTCACGAATACTCCCATCAAGGGAGTGCTTCTCGGAACTGTTGTTACGGCAATTATCCAGTCGTCCTCCGCGACGACGGTTATGGTGGTCGGATTTGTGAATTCCGGCATTATGAAGGTGGCACAGGCCATCGGCATTATCATGGGAGCCAATATCGGTACCAGTATCACAGGCTGGATTCTCTGTCTGTCCTATATCGAGGGCTCCAGTGGAGTGGCGCAGCTTTTGTCCACGGCTACGATTTCGGCAGTGGTAGCAATTGTCGGCAGCATCTTTAAGATGTTCATCAAGAAGAACTCTTATAAGAATGTAGGGGACATCATGCTGGGCTTTGCGATTCTGATGATGGGCATGCAGACCATGAGCGGAGCAATGTCTCCCCTCAAGGACAACGAGCATTTTGTCAATGCACTGACCATGTTTTCCAACCCAATCATGGGAATTATCGTGGGCATTGTATTTACGGCGATTCTGCAGAGTGCATCGGCCTCCGTGGGTATTTTACAGGCCCTGGCGGTGACGGGAAGCATCAGCTTTGCCACGGCACTCCCCATTACTATGGGAATCGGTGTGGGAGCCGCCTGCCCGGTGCTGCTTTCTTCCATCGGAACCAACAAGAACGGAAAGCGTACCGCACTGATTTATCTTCTCAACGATTTATTTGGCATGGTGTTCTGGTCGATTGTCTTTTATTCGGTGAATGCCTTTGTTCATTTCCCGTTTATGGATATGACCATGAGTCCGGTGACCATCGCATTACTCAATACCGTATTCAGACTGGCGACGATCCTGCTTCTGATTCCTTTTATCTCTTTGATTGAGAAACTGGTATTCAAGCTGATCAAGGATGACCCGGAGGAACTGGAGGATCAGGCGGATTTCGATCTGTTGGAGGAGCGATTCCTGGCCTACCCGGCATTGGCCATCGGACAGTGTCATACCGCAATGAACGGCATGGCTAAGAAGGCAAGAAAGAACATTTATCGGTCGATGTCCCTGCTGTCAGATTTCTCCCAGGACAAGTTCAATAAGATTCAGGAGAAGGAAAATCTCATTGACAAGTATGAGGATAAGCTGGGCACCTATCTGATGCAGCTGACAACCCATGAGCTTTCCATGTCCCAGAGTCAGGAGGTTTCCAAGTTCCTGCACACGCTAAGCGATTTTGAGCGACTTGGTGACCATGCGGTGAATATCTCCAAGGTGGCAGGTGAGCTGGAAGAGAAGAAGATTGCTTTTTCCGAATTTGCCCAATATGAGCTGGATGTGTTAGAGTCCGCAGTGCGGGAAATTGTGGGGCTTACCGTAGACGCCTTTTGCGAGGATGATCTGCACAAGGCGGCAAAAGTCGAGCCTCTGCGCGAACTGATCGGAATGCTCTGCAATGAGTTAAAGAACCGGCACATCTCAAGACTCAAAGAAGGCAAATGTGAGATGAAACAGGGCTTCGCTTTTAATGATCTGTTGACGAATCTGGAACGTATCGCCGCCCACTGCTCCAATGTAGGCGTGGCCATGATCGAAATTGAGACGGCAGATTTTGATACCCACGAATATCTAAAGAGCGTGCGCCAGATGAAGAATGATCAGTATCTGGATTGGTTCGAGGAGTACGCCAGAAAATACAATATCGCCTCCAGTAAGAAGGAACGCAAAAAACAACTTGCGGCGGCGAAAGCAAATACATAAAACGCAGGGAGCCGGAGGGGCTCCATGGATTCGTGATTCCACAGATGGTGCAAGACCTGTCTGTGGAATTTTTATAAATAATAAAACTTCCCGCACTGATTTGCGTGAGGGAAGGTTTCATAAATTACAGCTGACTCTCGTAATATGCTTCTTCATAATCGGTTTCATCTGCAAATAAAAGATAGCTTCCCTCAATCAGTCCCATGTATCCGCTTTCTACTATATATCCCTTCATAAGTTTCACCCTCCATTCTTTCATTTTGTGATTATTTTTGTGACCTCTCTTTTGAGACTTTCCTTTCGGAGATCTCTATACGGAGATCTCTATATGGAAATCTCTATACGGAAATCTCTTTGTTCTGGGACTATTATCGCATCTTTTATGTGACATAAAACGGACTTTTTAAGAGGGGCGCTTTGAGAACATACGCTTTTCATCGAATGTACGATTTGCGTGGCGGGTTCGTGTTTGCTATTGAGCTTAATATTGAGCTTAATATTGAGCATTACATTGAGCTTGTATTTAATTCTACTAACTAAAACTTCCCACACTGATTTTCGTGCGACTCCGCCGGCCTTCACGGTCCATTCTCAGAGAACCCTGTCGGCCTTCACGGTCCATTCTCAGAGAACCCTGCCGGCCTTCATGGTCCATTCTCCGAGCATTCTGCCGTCCTCCGCGTCTATTCTCCGAGCATCCTGCCGGCAGGCGGAGCCACGCGAAAACCAGTTTGGAAAGTATTTCTTCATATACATAGCAAAAGGAAGGGACATATAAACCATTTTGGTTTCTCTATGTCCCCAAATCACTCAAATAATAGCGCAAATTAAGTGTGTTTGGACATATAGAGTTTTTCACGTGCTGTATGTCCCGCTTTTTGGAAGAAAGTGGGACATGGGGAAACAGGTTTGCTGTATATGTCCCCAAGCATAAAATTACAAAGAAATAAATCGGCAGACGGGACATAGGGAGAAGGATTTTCCTCTATATGTCCAAGGCGGCAAAATTCACTCAAAAATCACCATTCCAAAGAGAAAATGATTGAAAAAGAAAGGAAATGGGCGGTAGAGGCAGATTACACGCGTATAGCCCACAGGGATGCGAAGTATAGTGGAAAAATGGGCGGTAGAGATAAATCACAGTCGTATAGCCCACGGAAATGTGAAGTATAGCGGAGAAATGGGCGGTAGAGGCAGATTACACGCGTATAGCCCACAGGGATGCGAAGTATAGTGGAAAAATGGGCGGTAGAGATAAATCACAGTCGTATAGCCCACGGAAATGTGAAGTATAGCGGAGAAATGGGCGGTAGAGGCAGATTACACGCGTATAGCCCACGGAAATGCGAAGTATAGCGGGAAAATGGGCGGTAGAGGCAGAACACAGTCGTATAGCCCACGGAAATGCGAAGTACTGCGGAAAAATGGGTGGCATAGGTTGAATTACATGTACACAGCGATTAAAATGGGCGCATGAAGAAAATTCTTCTGCTTCGTAATTGCAAAGCCAGGTTCCGCCAACATGGGGGAGCGTCTGTCAACCGGGGAAGCATCCGTCTGCATGAGAGATTATACGAAAACTTACGTGCGGCTGCAAGTGCGGCTGTAAGTGCGGCTGTACATAAAGCTGTACAGGAGGCTGCAAGTGCGGCTGTACATGAGGCTGTACGTAAAAATCCGTAAGCATCTGCCAGCATTGAATTTTTGCGGATGTTGTGGCATAATAGCAAAAGGAGTATCTGTTATGGAAGATTCGCGAGGAGGTATGCAGTTTGAAGCAGGAAATTGAGGTTGCAGGAGCAGCACGGGATTTGAGATTACGTCCTTATGAGCATCATGCCCAGTATTATGAGACAGATCAGATGGGGATTATCCACCACAGTAATTATGTACGCTGGATGGAGGAGGCCCGTATGGATCTGATGGATCAGATCGGGCTTAATTATAAGCAGATGGAAGAGATGGAGATTATCAGCCCGGTACTCTCTGTCTCCGTAGAGTATCATAGTATGGTGCACTTTGATGATACCGTTGTCATTCAGACCAAACTGGTAAAGTATAACGGGATTAAGATGGAACTGGAGTACGTGATGACAGATAAAGAAACCGGGGAGTTAAGAACCACCGGAAGAAGCAGCCACTGCTTTCTGAATCGTTCCGGGAAGCCGATTTCCCTGAAACGGTCCTATCCGGAGCTTGATACAAAGTTTTTCGAGATGAAGGAGGATCAGGAATGATCCCGGAGCGGCAGCCAGTTTCTTCCATGAGTAAAATGGGTTGTGGGGGAGCATCAGGTATCATTCCACAGCGACTGCATGCACTGCGAACCGAGATGAAAAAGCGCGGCATTGACATCTATCTGGTTCCCACAGCAGATTTTCATGAATCCGAGTATGTGGGGGAACACTTTAAGGAGAGAGCCTATATCACAGGTTTCACCGGTTCGGCAGGGACCGCGGTGATCACCCTTTCGGAAGCGGGAATGTGGACCGATGGCCGATATTTTGTTCAGGCGGCAGAACAGCTTAAGGACACCACGGTTACCCTCTATAGAGAGGGGGAAGAGGGTGTCCCCACGGTTTTGGAGTATCTGGAGGAAAAGCTGTCGGAAGGCGGCTGCCTTGGCTTTGACGGGCGCTGTGTCAACGGAAAACTGGGGCGAAAACTGCAGGAGCTTGTCTGCAAAAAAAAGGGGAGCCTGCAGGTGGACGAGGACCTGATCGATTTTATCTGGAGGGACCGCCCGCCCCTGTCTAAGGAAACGGCATGGGTCCTGGACCTTAAATACAGTGGACAGAGCACGGAGGACAAGCTGGCTTCGGTGAGAAGAAGCATGAGGCAGCAGGGGGCGGATGTCCATCTGGTTTCCTCCCTCTGTGATATCGCATGGTTGTTAAACCTGCGGGGAAATGACATCAGCTATGTGCCGGTGGTGCTTTCCTATCTGGCGATTACCGGGGAGGACTGCTTTTTGTTTGTGCAGAAGGAGACTCTTGATGAAGAAACATTGCGGTATCTGAGGGATAATCATGTGGAGGTAAGACCGTATGAGGCTTTTTATGACTATGCAGCTTCCCTGAGGAACAGCAGAATCCTGTTGGATTCCACCATCGTCAACTACCGGGTATTAAGCAGCATTACAGACAGTAATCAGCTTGTGGACACCATGAACCCGGAGGAACTGTTTCGGTCAGTGAAGAATCCGGTGGAACTTGCCAATATAAGGATTGCCCATGAAAAGGATGCAGTGGCCATGTGCCGTTTCATGTACTGGCTGAAGAAGAATGCCAAAGGAGGAAAGCTGACGGAGCTCTCCGCGGCAGAGCATCTGCGGGATTTACGTATGCAGCAGGAGGGCTTTTTGGATTTGAGCTTTGAGACCATCTGCGCCTATGGAGAGCATGGAGCCATCGTCCACTACGCAGCGACGGAGGAGACCAATGTGGCTTTAAAACCGGAGGGATTCCTGCTGGTGGATTCCGGCGGCCATTATCCGGAGGGTACCACCGACATCACCAGAACCTTTGCCCTGGGACCTCTGACGGAGCAGATGAAAGCGGATTACACAAGAGTCTTAAGGAGCAATCTTGCCCTGATGAATGCGAAATTTCTTTATGGCTGCACGGGACGGAATCTGGATATTTTGGCGCGTGAGCCTTTGTGGGAGGCAGGTCTTGACTATAAACACGGCACCGGCCACGGCGTAGGATATATCTTAAATGTTCATGAGGGCCCGAACGCTTTTCGCTGGAAGCAGACGGCAGATGAGGCTGTTTTAGAGGAGGGCATGGTAACCACCGACGAGCCGGGACTCTATCTGGAGGGGCAATATGGCATTCGTCTGGAAAATGAGCTGGTCTGCCGATGTGGCAGTAAGAACGAGTACGGTCAGTTTATGTATTTCGAGAACCTGACCTATGTTCCCTTCGACCTGGATGCAGTGGATGCTGCCGGTCTTTCGGACAGAGAGAGGACGTGGCTGAACCAATACCATAAGGAAGTTTATGCCACTGTCTCTCCATACATGGACGGAGAGGAATTGGACTGGCTGCGGGCTGCGACACGTGAGATCGACTAATTGGGAATGAGGACATCGATCTTAAATGGAAATATGAAAAAGCCCAGGACGCCTTTTTCGTCAGCTGGGCAGATGGAGACGATTATAGAGCCGTTTATTATCGTATTGATGATACTGGTAAAATGACTATCACGTATGCCAACATCACAGGAGTGAAAGAGTAAAGAAAACCAGAGAAACACAGAAATTGGGTATATAGGCGAAAAACGGATTCTTCTACCCATATTGCGCAAGCAACACCATGATCATTTTTATCAAAAAGGAGTACATCCATGAGTCAGAAATTAGTCCTGATGGACGGTCACAGCATTTTAAACCGAGCTTTTTTCGGACTTCCGGACCTGACAAATTCGGAGGGAACCCATACAAATGCCGTGTATGGTTTTTTAAATATAATGTTTAAAATCTTAGAGGAAGAACAGCCGGACTATCTGACTGTTGCTTTTGACGTGCACGCGCCCACCTTCCGTCATAAGATGTTTGACGCCTACAAAGGAACCCGCGCACCCATGGATGACGCCTTAAGGCAGCAGGTTCCCCTGATCAAGGAAATGCTGAAAGCCATGGGCATCTGTACTATCGAGATGGCCGGCTACGAGGCAGATGACCTTCTTGGAACTCTTGCGGGAATGGGAGAGCGGGAAGGAATGGAGGTCTCTGTGATCTCCGGAGACCGGGATCTTCTGCAGCTGGCCACGGAGCATGTGCGGATCCGGATTCCAAAGACCAAGAAGACCGGGACCGAGATTGAGGATTATTATGCTGCCGACGTGAAAGCGCGCTATCAGGTGACACCGAAGGAATTTATCGATGTGAAGGCGCTGATGGGAGATACGGCAGACAATATTCCCGGCGTGCCTGGGATTGGGGAGAAAACCGCCACGGCACTGATCCTGCAGTACGGCTCCATCGAGAAGGTCCACGAGCATGCTGACGAGGTAAAGCCCCCCAGGGCATCCAAAAATATCGTAGAATACTGGGATCAGGCGGTAATGAGTAAGGAACTTGCCACCATTATCACAGATGTGCCACTTGATTATGATTTTTCCAGTGCCAGACTGCAGGACACCGCGGATCTGTATACAGAGGAAGCCTACCTGCTCTGCAAACGTCTGGAATTTAAGAACCTCCTTACCCGTTTTCAGGTGGATGCGCCGAAGAACAATGTGCAGGAACATTTTAAGCTGGCTAGAACGAAAAAAGAGGCAGACAGCTTTTGGGAGAAAGCGAAAGATCGTCCTCTGGCTTTTATGATCATTGGAAATGATAAAAAAGAACCTCTGGGGCAGCTGAGCCTCTTTGAAACGGAGACAGAGAAGCAGAATGCTTTTGCCGCTATGGCAGCAGCCTTTTCCGAGGAGGACATCTGCCTGTTTGTGACCGGGGAAGAACTGACCTCGGAGGATCTGATAGAAAAACTCCTGGCATGGGACAGCAGGTCTTTGATTGTGCCGGATCTGAAGCCGGCTCTCAAATACATGGACTTGTGGAAAAATCTCTCAGACAGGGAAAAAGAGCAGGCGACTGGAGAAAAGACGGCAGAAAAGAATCTGACGGCAGAGAAGAAAACGGCCGGAACGGAGCATGCGGCGGAGAAAAAATCGGGCGAAAAATGGAACATCTACCTGGATATGCGGTCTCGCTTTTTCGACCGGACCGTAGCTGCTTATCTGCTCAATCCCCTGAAGGGGGATTACCCCTATGACGACCTGGCCAAGGATTATCTCGGCCTCTATGTGCCGGCGAAAACGGATTTTCTGGGGAAAAAATCACCGGAGGAGATGCTTTCAGAGGACGAACAGGCGGTGATGAATTATGCCTGCTATGAGACCTATGTGGCATGGAAAACAGCGCCGGTTTTACAGCAGCAGCTGAAGAAAACCGGCATGGATGAACTGATGAGACAGATTGAGATGCCGTTAGTGTTTGTGCTGTCGGATATGGAGAAGGAGGGCATCTGTATGGATGCCGATGCCCTGGCGGAGTACGGGAAGAAGCTGTCCGTCTCCATCGGAGAACTGGAGCAGAAAATCTATGAGGAGGCCGGAGAAACCTTTAATATCAATTCTCCGAAGCAGCTGGGAGTGATTCTTTTCGAAAAAATGAAGCTCCCCAATGGGAAGAAAACCAAGACCGGATTTTCCACTTCAGCGGAGGTATTGGACAAGCTGGCACCGGATTATCCCATTGTTGCCGATATCCTGGAGTACCGCAAGCTTACCAAGCTGAAAAGCACCTACGCGGACGGGCTTTCCAACTTCGTGGATGAGACCGGGAAGATTCATACCACCTTCAATCAGACCATCACAGCTACGGGACGCTTAAGCAGCACGGACCCGAACCTGCAGAACATTCCGATTCGAATGGAGCTTGGAAAGCTGATTCGAAAGGTCTTTCACCCCAAGGAAGGGGATCTGTTTGTGGATTCCGATTACTCCCAGATCGAACTCAGGCTCCTGGCCCACATGTCCGCTGACGAGCAGCTGATCGAGGCCTTCCGGGAGAACCAGGATATTCACAGAAGTACCGCTTCCAAGGTGTTTCATGTGCCTTTTGAGGAGGTCTCGGAGCTGCAGCGTCGTAATGCCAAGGCCGTGAATTTCGGAATCGTATACGGAATCAGTGCTTACGGCCTCAGCCAGGACTTAAATATTTCCCAGAAGGAGGCCCAGAGCTTTATCGACAGCTATTTTGAGACCTATCCGAAAATTAAGGAATTTCTGGACCGCACCGTGGCAGAGGCGAAGGAAAAAGGCTATTCCAGGACACTGTATGGGAGAATCCGGCCGATTCCGGAGCTCTCCTCCGGCAACTATATGCAGCGTCAGTTTGGGGAGCGGGTGGCCATGAATGCCCCGATCCAGGGAACCGCAGCGGATATCATCAAGATCGCCATGATCCGGGTCCATGACAGACTGCTTAAGGAGGGATTCAAATCCCGGCTGATCCTGCAGGTTCACGATGAGTTACTGATCGAGACGGTTCAGGAGGAAAAGGATGCAGTCATTGCCCTTCTGGAGGAGGAGATGAGAGGGGCAGCAGACCTTGCCGTGGAGCTTGCAGTGGGAACCGCCTGGGGCATGGACTGGTATGAGGCACACTAGGCAGGGATCTGGTCCCTAAAGAAAGGCGCGAAGGATGAAATTTATAGGAATTACCGGAGGTGTGGGAGCCGGAAAATCGCAGATTCTGTCTTATCTGGCAAAGAAACCGGGAGTAAGGGTGATGCTGGCAGATGAAATTGCCCACGAGCTCATGGAACCGGGAACCGACTGTTATGAGAAAATCAGAAAGCATTTCGCAGGCCTGGATATTTTCCGGGAGGACGGAGCCTTTGACAGGAAAAAACTGGCAGACGAGATTTTTTTCAATGATGCCGGAAGGCAGGAAATGAACGGGATCGTGCACCCGGCGGTCAGGGAATATGTGATCGAACAGGTGCAAAGAGAACGGGAAAAGGGACAGCTTTCTCTGCTGGTTCTGGAGGCTGCACTTTTGATTGAAGAACATTATGATGAAATTTGTGACGAACTCTGGTATATTTATACAAGGGAGGATATCCGAAGGGAACGGCTGAAGGCATCCCGGGGATATTCGGATGCAAGGGTGGACGGCATTTTTGCAAGCCAGCTTGGCGAGGAAGTTTTCCGGGCCCACTGCTGTGAAGTGATTGACAACAATGGACCTCTGGAGGAGACCCTTGTGCAGATGGAAGACATTTTGAGGAGAAAAATAAATGGATAACGTATTTGGTCTGGATATCGGAACACGAAATGTTGTGGGAACTGTAGGACACCGCACGGAGGATGGCGGTTTTCTTGTAAAAGCCCAGTATATGAAGCAGCATGAGACAAGAGCCATGCTGGATGGTCAGATTCATGATATCGGACGGGTGGCCAGAACCATAAACACCGTGAAGGCGCAGCTGGAGAGCCAGCTGGACGAGCCCTTGACGGATGTCTGTATAGCAGCAGCCGGGCGCGTGCTTAAGACGGTCACGGTCCATGTGGAATATGAATATGCCCAGGAGACCATGGTGACGGCGGAGGATCTGCATACCCTGGATCTGCTTGGAATCGAGAAGGCCCAGAATATCCTGAAGGAGAAGAATGATACCCGCTATAAATTCTACTGCGTTGGATACTCTGTTGTAAAATATTACCTGAATGAGGAACTGTTTATCAGTATCGAAGGCCATAAGGCGGAGAAAATCGGGGAGGATCTGATCGTGACCTTCCTGCCCGAGGACGTGGTAGACGGCCTGTATACGGCGGTGGGCCAGGCGGGGCTGACCGTTGCCAATATGACTCTGGAGCCAATTGCTGCCATCAACGTGGCCATTCCGGAGAATTTCCGTATGCTGAACATTGCTCTGGTGGATGTGGGAGCCGGGACTTCCGATATTTCTGTCACCAGAGACGGCAGCATCATTGCCTACGGCATGATTCCCGATGCCGGAGATGAACTGACGGAGCTGATCGTACAGCATTATCTGGTGGACTTCCAGACGGCAGAGGCGATGAAGCTTGGTTCCACCACGGATGAAGAAATTACATATGAAGATATTATGAGTATTTCCCATACGATTCCCTCCTCGGAGATCTGGGATCTGATCACGCCGACGGTGGACAAAATCACTACCGAGGTTTCTGCAAAAATAAAGGAACTCAACGGTGACAAGTCTGTCAGTGCCTGCTTTGTGGTTGGCGGCGGCGGCAAGGTCCATGGCTTTACCGAGATGCTGGCCGAAAAGCTGGAGCTCCCTCAGGAACGTGTGGCGCTGCGAGGCGAGGAGGTCTTAAAACAAGTGGTTTTCGAGCAGGAGGAAATCAAAAAGGATCCTCTGCTGGTGACACCCATTGGCATCTGTCTGAATTATTATGAGCAGAAAAATAACTTTATCATGGTGAAATTTAACGGGGAGCGGATCAAACTCTACGACAATAACCGCCTGACCATCGTGGATGCAGCACTTCAGGCGGGATTTCCGAATGACCAGCTTTTCCCGAGAAGAGGCATGCCGATTAACTTTACTGTAAACGGGGCTGCGCGAATTGCCCGGGGAGAGGCCGGAGAGCCGGCAATTGTCACAATGGACGGGGAACCGGTAAGCATCAACACGCCTTTGGTCCCGAACTGTGAGATTACCATTGAGCCCTCCACCGCAGGGGAAAATGCGGTGTATACCATTGAACAGCTTCCGGAATACCGGGAGTCCACCATTTCCTTTATCATCAATGGACAGAAGGTGAGTTGCCCGAAATTTGTGGAGGTCAACGGCTGCCTGGAGCCGGGCTCCTATGAGATCTGCGAGGGAGATGCCGTGGAGACCCGCAATTTCTATACCGTGGGACAGGTTGCAGAGTTTATGGATGTGGAAATCGACACGGATCAGGAGATCCTGGTCAATAACAGAGAGGCCGGTCTGGACACTCTGGTGTATGAGAATTTCTCCATTGACTGGACGACAGAGGGATTCGGGGTTGCACCGGAGACGGATAATCGTTATAATGTCACAGAGACAACCGAAGAGGCTGTGACTACAGAGGATGACAGGACACAGGTGCAGATTCCGTCCATGCAGGAGGAAACCAGAACCTGTACGGTGACGGTGAACGGCGAGAGAGTGGATCTGATCGGAAAAAAATCGTACATTTTTGTAGATATCTTCGACCGGATCACCTTTGATCTGACGGCCGGAAGAGGCAGAGCCATCGCTACCCTTGTCAACGGGAAAAATGCGGAGTTTTCCCAGGAACTCCATGATGGAGACCGGATCGAATTATATTGGAAAGAGAATTGATATGTTAGAATTATGCAGTATTGCAAGCGGAAGTAGCGGCAATTGTATCTGTGTGGGTTCCGATGAGGAGCACCTGCTGATCGACGCGGGAATCAGTGGAAAGAGGATTGAAAACGGCCTCAATTCCATTGACCTGACCAGCCGGGACATGAGTGGAATTTTGATTACCCACGAGCATAACGACCATATTGCCGGTCTGGGGGTTATGGCCAGGCGCTACGGATTACCCATCTATGCCACGGCAGGCACCATCGACGCGATACAGAATACTTCCTCCGTGGGCAAAATCGATGAGGCCCTGTTTCATGAAATCAAACCGGAGGAGCCCTTTACAATCGGAGAACTTACGATCACACCGATTTCCATTTCCCACGATGCGGCGGATCCTGTGGCCTATCGGATCCGGAGCGGGGGCCGCAGCTTTGCGGTGGTGACGGATCTGGGAACCTACGACGAGGCCCTGATTGAGAAGCTGAAGGGGCTGGATGCCCTGCTTTTGGAGGCAAATCACGACCTGCATATGCTGGAGACCGGCATTTATCCCTATCCCTTAAAGCGGCGGATCATGGGGGAAAAGGGCCATCTTTCCAACGAAAGCAGCGGACAGCTTCTCTGTGAGCTGCTGCATGACGGCTTCGGTACAGTGATGTTAGGGCATCTGAGCAAAGAGAATAATTACGAAGAACTGGCCTATGAGGCGGTCCGGCTGGAGATTACCATGGGAGACAACCCCTATAAAGCAGAGGATTTTCCCATGTATGTGGCAAAACGGGATGCGGTTTCACCGGTAATTCGGATGAATGAATAAAGAAGAGGAGAAAGAAAATGGCAGAAAAAAATTTGGACAAGGCAATTATTACGGTGGTGGGTAAGGATACCGTGGGAATCATTGCAAAGGTATGTACCTATCTTTCCCAGATCAGTGTGAATGTTTTAGATATTTCCCAGACCATTGTATCCGGATATTTTAACATGATGATGATCGTGGATTTGAGTGGGGCAAAGAAGTCCTTTGCCGAGATCTCGGATGGATTAGACAGCGTGGGTGAGGAGATCGGTGTTGCCATCAAGTGCCAGCGCGAGGAGATCTTCGAGAAAATGCACAGAATTTAGGTAAAGGAGTAAAGGCATGATTAACATTGGAGAAGTCATAGAGACCAATGATATGATCGAAAAGGAAAATCTGGATGTCCGTACGATTACGCTGGGTATCAGCCTTTTGGATTGTATTGATTCGGACTTAAACCGTCTGAATGAGAAGATTTATCATAAGATCACAACCGTTGCGAAGGATCTGGTAGCAGTAGGGCAGAGCATTGAGAACAATTACTGTATCCCAATCGTCAACAAGCGGATTTCCGTGACACCCATCGCCCTGGTGGGCGGTGCAGCCTGTAAGTGTCCGGAAGATTTCGTCACCATCGCTCAGACCCTGGACCGTGCGGCAAAGACAGTGGGCGTCAACTTCATCGGCGGCTTTTCTGCCCTGGTAGCCAAGGGCATGACCACGGCAGATGAGAATCTCATCCGTTCGATTCCCCAGGCTCTGGCCACCACGGAATTTGTCTGCAGTTCCGTGAATCTGGGCTCCACCAGGACCGGTATCAACATGGATGCCGTCCGTCTCATGGGAGAAATCGTCAAGAAGACGGCAGAGGCTACAAAGGAGCAGGATTCCCTGGGCTGCGCGAAGCTGGTGGTATTCTGCAATGCGCCGGATGACAATCCATTTATGGCGGGCGCCTTCCACGGCGTGACAGAAGCAGATGCCGTCATCAATGTAGGAGTCAGCGGACCGGGTGTGGTGAAGACCGCCCTGGAGAAGGTTCGTGGGCAGAGCTTTGAGGTGTTGTGCGAGACCATCAAGAAAACTGCCTTCAAGGTGACCCGTGTAGGTCAGCTGGTAGCGAAGGAAGCTTCGAAAAAGCTTGGCATTCCCTTTGGAATCATTGATCTTTCCCTTGCACCGACGCCGGCCATCGGAGACAGTGTAGCGGATATCCTTTGCGAGATCGGCCTGGAGCATGCCGGTGCACCGGGAACCACTGCAGCACTGGCGCTTTTGAATGATCAGGTGAAAAAGGGCGGTATCATGGCATCTTCTTATGTGGGAGGCCTGAGCGGTGCCTTCATTCCGGTCAGCGAGGATCAGGGAATGATCAACGCCGTAGAGGATGGAGCGTTGACCCTGGAAAAGCTGGAGGCAATGACCTGTGTATGCTCCGTAGGACTGGATATGATCGCCATTCCGGGAGATACCAAAGATACCACCATCGCCGGTATCATTGCTGACGAGATGGCTATCGGTATGGTGAACCAGAAGACCACAGCTGTCCGTCTGATTCCGGTGATCGGCAAGGGCGTGGGAGAGACGGTGGAATTCGGAGGACTTCTGGGCTACGCACCAATCATGCCGGTGAACCAGTTCTCCTGCGATGCTTTTGTGAATCGGAAGGGACGGATTCCGGCGCCGATTCACTCCTTCAAGAACTAAAATTAAAATTTTTCCGTACAAAATATCCGTGCGGAAAGGTCTGGTAAGAAAAATAGCCAATGACCGAACTGCCCTTACTCTGCAGCTCTACACCACCGGTGGTTATGGTGAACCTGGTTCTGAGCAGGCAGACAGCATTGCCATTACAACATTATTACCCAATAGGCTGGAAGACCAATTCTGTTTCTGCAATGAAAAGGCCATTCAGACACTCGAATTCATAAGGAGTGAGCGATATGACTTCAACCACATTTGAAATAAACAATCAGCAACGAAAAAGGCATTCCATTCAGTTGCGCATTCTTTGAATTCTCGACATCTCCCGTCTACAAAATGCTGTTTGACTACTCCACCGGATTGTGGATGGAGGGGCCAGACGATCTTCGTAACATCTTTGTAGACACTCGGTGCCTAACAGTGCGCCCAGCTAAGGGAGTGTAATCAGGCAGGTGGAAATCCTGTCAAATAAGCTGGTAGCCATAGTGAACACAATCGGCGGCCCGGAGATTTCAACCGAATCCTTAGGGTGCTGGTTTTCATTTATCCGGATTTAATGGATTGCTTAAATAAATTTCTATGCGCCCATGGATTCTTGCCGGATTTGTAAAATTATGTTTGAAATGGGCGCTGGGTGGAAATAATTCACTATGCGCCCTTAATTTTCCAGAATACAGTAGGTGAGGCTGAAAAAATGGGCGCATGTAAGAAAATATGTTATTAGCGCCCATAAAAAGGGCGGTGTGATAAAAATGTGAGAATTTCGTGGGCGCATAGAGAAAAATGATTTAATATCGCCCATAAAAGGGGAAGTGAGGCAGATACTTAAATATTCCATGGGTGTATAGGTCTTTCAAACTTGCATGAAATGAATATAATCCGGAATCCTGACTGCTAAAGGTTATGTAGTAGGTTCCTTTCGGGCAGAAGTAGGAATATACGTGATTCCCCACCTGAACCCCATATTCATGATAGGAAACATCGTCCATTGTATTTTGTACAACCATGTCCATAGACTTAAGCTGGCTGTTAATGGTAAACTTCAACATTCCGCTCTTTTTTAAAGTGACTTTGTAGATGTCGGTATTATCATTAAGCGCAAACTGACCTTTTGTGTTTTTGTTAAGTTTGTAAGAGGAAGCACATCCTACTTCGTTGTTCTTACTGGTAATAGATTCATTAACAGTCTCACCAGAGGCCTGGAATGATGGGACAAATGAATAGTTAACATCTACGTTCCAATATACATATTGCCACATGGTAATTTGATAATCGCCTGCTAACAGGTCTGCTGATATGGTGTGCGTTCCATTCCCCACATGTTCGTATACCAGGTTGTTCCCGGCCTGATCTCTGATGATAAAGCGATAATTGTCAACATCACTATCATCAAATGTCCTCCTGTTTTAATTTTTGGTAAAATATGTAATCAGTATAATTTACGGGACTTCTCTTGTTAAGTTCGGTTGGAATCTATTATTTCTGAGTCTTGCTTTCCCCGGGACGTGATGTTATAATATGTGCAAAGCAAATTTTCATGGCAGGCGCGGCCATTGGCTGCATGTTCTTTCGTATTTCTCAGGCTTTTTTGAAACTGCAATTGACTTCTTTTTTCCCTTTATCTTTTGGCACATTTGTACTTCATTGATTTTGAAGCAATAGCATTGCGGGAACTTTAACGATACGTAAAGAAACGTGGATTCGGAGAGGAAATTAAAGTATGCAGTATGTGAAACTACAAATCGGCTGTTTGATGTATTTATGTTTATTGCTTTCTGGGAAGTGATTTTTTGACGGATTCGCAGCCTGGACCGTCAATCATCTGCAGGTTGTACCGGAAGCGGTTAACAGGATTGCGCATCTTATGTTTTTTATTTTTATGGATCTGACGGTTATTGTTACGGCAGTGTACATGTATGGTCAGACCGTGGGCTTTAGTAAGCGCAACCGGAAAAAGAATCTGCTGCTTGGAATCTATATGTTTTTTGAAAACCCCTATATCAGGATGCTGACCACATATAATTCCAAAACGGTTGAGGGATTTGCGTCTTTGATTGAGAGCAGGGATGATAATACAGGTGGACATGTCAGGAGAACCCGGGATTATGTGAATCTGATGCTGCATCGGATGAGACATGACAGAAGGTACAGGGACGTGATTACGAAGGACTATCTGATCAATGTCAGCAATGCTGCGCCCCTTCATGACATTGGAAAGATTGCGACGCCGGATCATATTCTGCAGAAGCCGGGGAAACTGACGGAGGATGAATACGCAGTGATGAAACAGCATGCGGCTTGCGGGGGCGACATTATACAAAGTATTTTTAAGGATCTGGATGATCCGGATTTCCAGCAAATCGCCTATGAGGTTGCCAGATATCACCATGAGAAGTATAATGGAAAAGGATACCCTGATGGCCTCTGTGGAGAGAATATTCCGCTTCACGTACGAGTTATGGCCATTGCAGATGTATTTGATGCGGTATCCCAGAAACGCTGTTACAGAGATGCCATGCCTATTGATGCGTGTTTTGAAATCATTGAAAAGGGCGCCGGGGAGGATTTTGATCCCGAGCTCGTCAAAATCTTTCTGGACGCAAGGGAAGAAATGGAGGCATTGATCAGGGGGGAGGACAAGGCATGTTTGAGTTTACAAATGACTGTCTCATAGGACATGAAGAACTGGATCAGGATCATCGGAAGATGTTTGAATTGTTAAACAGAGGGATATATGTGCTGCAGGATGAATATATCCTTGATAAATACGACTATATCAAGGATATATTCAGTGAGCTGTTAGACTATTCCAATACGCATTTTGCAAGAGAAGAAGCCTACATGGTGAAAATCCGTGATGCGGAACTGATCATGCAGAGAGTACAGCATAATCATTTCCGGAATGAATTGTGGAAGATTGTGGGAAGGAATATCGATGAATTTGAAGACCAGATAGAGGTGCTGAATGATACTTTGAATTTTCTTACAGAATGGTTGTATCAGCATATCATAGGGAGTGACGCGCTAATTGGAAAATTAGAGCCTCTTGAAGAATGGATGGTGAAGGAAAATCCGTGTGAGTTTACAGATGAGTACAAGACAGGGATTGCATTGATTGATGGCGAGCATAAGACTCTTTTTGAAATCACGGAGAGAGTCTATAACATCCTAAAGGAAGGTGCCACAGAGGAAGATGCTGATCGTATCATTGAAATATTGGGTGAATTGCGTCAGTATACTTCGGAACATTTTTCTGATGAAGAAGACTATATGAGAAGTGTCAATTATGACGGGCTTGATGCCCAGATAAGAGCTCACAGCACTTTTATTGCGGAATTGGATGGGATCGATGAGGACGAGATTCGTTCGAATCCTCAGGAATATGTGAAGAGCCTGATAGAATTTCTGCTTGGATGGCTGATCAATCACATATTGAAGGTGGATATGAAGATTCCTCGAAAGTAGCAGAGTCTCTTGACAACCCACAGCTTCCATGATTAAATAATAGATAGTTATATGACTGACGGATAAGTGGAGAACCACGTGGAGTATAACGGAGAAGAAAGAAATGAAGCCGACCGTCTGGGCAGACATCGCAAGATGGTTCAGTCCGGGTGTGTTGGCCTTTTTTATCACCTGTACCCGTCATTCGCACGTGGGCAGGAAAGACGTTTTAAGTACAGGAAGGAGAAGTCATGCAAAAGAAAGCGTTAAGCAGTGAATTAAGTGCAACAACCTATCCGGGACGCGGCATTGTAATCGGTCGTTCCAAAGATGGGAAAAAGGCGGTAACCGCTTATTTTATTATGGGGCGCAGTGCCAACAGCCGTAACCGTATTTTTGTAGAGGACGGAGAGGGGATCCGTACCCAGGCCTTTGATGAGTCCAAGCTGGAGGATCCGAGCCTGATTATCTACGCGCCGGTTCGCGTCCTGGGCAACAAGACGATCGTGACGAACGGAGATCAGACCGACACCATTTACGAACTGATGGACAAGCAGCAGACCTTTGAGCAGTCGCTTCGTACCAGAGAATTTGAGCCGGATGCACCGAATTATACCCCGCGTATTTCCGGTATTTTACATATTGACAAGGGCGAATACAATTATGCTATGTCTATTTTAAAGAGCAACAATGGGGATCCATCTTCCTGCAACCGCTATAGCTTTGCATACTCTAATCCGGCAGCGGGAGAGGGCCATTTTATTCATACCTATATGGGGGACGGCAATCCGCTTCCCAGCTTTGAGGGAGAGCCGACCTGGGTGGGTATCGATGGGGATATCGACACCTTTACCAATATGGTATGGGAGAATCTGAACGAGGATAATAAGGTTTCACTTTTTGTCCGCTTTATTGATATTGAAACCGGAAAATACGAGTCAAGAATTGTAAACAAGAACAAATAAGGAGAATCATCATGCAGGAATACGAATTAAAATACGGATGTAACCCGAATCAGAAACCCTCAAGAATTTACATGCAGAATGGCGGAGAACTGCCGATTACGGTGCTATCCGGAAGAGCCGGATACATTAATTTCCTGGATGCCTTTAATGGCTGGCAGCTGGTAAAGGAATTAAAGAAGGCCACCGGACTTCCGGCAGCTACTTCCTTCAAGCATGTTTCACCGGCCGGTGCAGCTGTGGGTCTTCCGCTTTCGGATGTGGAGAAGAAGATTTACTGGGTGGATGATATGGACGTGGAATTCTCTCCGCTGGCAAATGCCTATATCCGTGCGAGGGGTGCAGATCGTATGTCCTCCTTCGGAGATTTTATTTCTCTTTCCGATGTATGTGACAAGAGTACAGCCCTGGTGATTAAGAGGGAGGTTTCCGATGGTGTCATCGCTCCGGGCTATACGGATGAGGCTCTTGAGATCTTAAAGCAGAAGAAAAAGGGAAATTACTGTGTGATTCAGATTGATCCGGATTACGAGCCGGCACCCATTGAGCGCAAGGATGTTTTCGGTATTACCTTTGAGCAGGGAAGAAATGAGCTGAACATTGATGATAAATTCTTTGATCATATCGTGACGGAGAACAAGGAACTGACCCAGCAGGCCAAGATTGATCTGGCGATTGCCATGATTACCTTGAAGTATACCCAGTCCAACTCCGTATGCTATGTAAAGGGCGGTCAGGCCATCGGTATCGGTGCCGGGCAGCAGTCACGTATTCATTGTACCCGTCTGGCAGGTTCTAAGGCTGATAACTGGTGGCTGCGCCAGTCTCCGCAGGTGCTGGGCCTTCAGTTTGTGGACGGCATCAAGCGTGCAGACCGCGATAATGCCATTGATCTCTACATGGGTGAAGATTACATGGATGTTCTTGCAGAAGGTGCATGGCAGAAGATCTTCAAGGTGAAGCCGGAGGTATTTACTGCGGAGGAGAAACGGGCATGGCTGGATAAGAACACCGATGTAGCGCTGGGTTCAGATGCTTTCTTCCCATTCGGCGACAATATCGAGCGTGCCCATAAGAGCGGTGTGAAATACGTTGCCGAGCCGGGCGGATCCGTTCGCGATGACAATGTCATTGAGACCTGCAACAAGTATGGTATGGTGATGAGCTTTACGGGAATCCGTCTGTTCCATCACTAATTTAGGAAAAGGAGCAAGAGCATCTTCTGTTCAGAGATTTCTGACAGATTATCCTCTCAGTTTCCTTGTGAAATGGAAAGTAACTGAAAAATGAAATGTTTCTGACGTGAAAACAGTTGGGTATCAAACACTTAAGTTAGAAATAGCTTAGGCATATACCATGTTGACATGAAAGGTATGTATTTTCTGCTTTGTCTGTGAGGCGGCAGGTGCATCGAAATTCGGTGTGCCAGGCACTAGGCTGTACCTTTCTTTGGGTACAGCCTCTTTTTATATGTAAAATGGGTAGCAGAAATAGGCGTAAAAGTCCGAAATGTGTATAAGAAATGAGGATCAGATGGAAACAAGAATTGCCTTAATTGGAATTATTGTAGAGAAAGAGGAGGCAGCGGAGTCGTTGAACGCGTTGCTGCACGAATACCGGGAGTGCGTGGTAGGGCGCATGGGAATTCCCTACCGGGAGAGAGGTGTGAACATTATCAGTGTGGCGGTGGATGCCCCGCAGGATATGATCAATGCTCTTTCAGGAAAAATTGGAAGATTGGATGGCGTCAGTGCCAAGACGGTGTACTCAAATGTTACGGGAAGTCGTTGATCGAATCGAAAAAGAACAGAATATTGACCGCGAAAGCTTAGAATTTCTGCTTACCACAAAGGATCGGGAGTCGGTGGATTACCTTCATGCCAGAGCCCGAGATACTGCCGACAGGATTTACGGCAAACAGATCTTTATCCGTGGTCTGATCGAGTTTACGAATTGCTGCAGAAATGACTGCAAATACTGTGGAATCCGAAGGAGCAACCGTAAGGCGGACCGCTATCGTCTGACGGAGGAGGAAATCCTGTCCTGCTGCAAAAGCGGCTATGAACTGGGCTTTCGGACCTTTGTGCTGCAGGGGGGAGAGGATCTCTATTACACCGATGAGATACTTTGTGACCTGATTCGGAAAATAAAGAAGGCTTACCCCGATTGTGCCATTACCCTTTCCATTGGGGAAAAATCCAGGGAGAGCTATCAGGCATATTTTGATGCGGGAGCAGATCGTTATCTGCTGCGGCACGAGACGGCGGATGAGGCACACTACAGGTCATTGCATCCACCGGAAATGTCCTTATCAAACCGCAAACAGTGTTTGTGGAATCTGAAAGAAATCGGTTATCAGGTGGGCTGCGGTTTTATGGTGGGTTCTCCCGGGCAGACAGTGGATACTCTGTATGAAGATCTACAGTTTATCCGGGAATTAAAACCCCAGATGGTGGGAATCGGTCCCTTTATCCCCCAGAAGGATACGCCTTTTGGACAGGAAAAGGCGGGGACCATGGAGGATACCTTAAGGCTCCTTTCCATCATCCGGCTGATGCATCCCCATGTGCTGCTGCCGGCCACCACAGCACTGGGAACGATTCACCCGCTGGGGAGGGAAAAAGGCATTCAGGCCGGCGCCAATGTAGTCATGCCGAATCTGTCACCGGTGGCGGTGAGGGATAAATACCTGTTATATGACAACAAGATCTGTACCGGAGACGAGGCGGCGGAGTGCCGCTTCTGCATGCAGCGGAGGATGGAGAGTATTGGATATGAGATTGTGGTCAGCCGCGGGGACTTTCTTGCGTGATTTTTTGCGCATATGTCTCACAGAGGTCGATCTGTTTGCCGAAGGCATATTTAGAACGGATCAATATTTATAAGGATTGTGTCAGGTCCGATGTTCAAATAAGGAGGAAAAATAAATGTACGATGTAAAATCTATGAAAGCAGAGGAGTTTATCTCCGACGAGGAAATTAAAGAAACACTGGCTTACGCCGATGCCAACAAGGACAACATGGAACTGGTGGATGCCATTATCGAGAAGGCGAAGGAGCGCAAAGGCTTAAATCACAGGGAGGCTTCCGTGCTGTTAGCCTGCGAGAATGAGGAGAAGATTCAGGAGGTTTTTGAACTGGCCCAGCAGATCAAAAAGGATTTCTATGGGAACCGGATCGTGCTTTTTGCACCGCTGTATCTGTCCAATTACTGTGTGAACGGTTGTGTGTATTGTCCGTATCATATGAAGAACAAGCACATTGCCAGAAAGAAGCTGACCCAGGAGGAAATTGTTAAAGAGGTGACCGCACTGCAGGATATGGGACATAAGCGTCTGGCCATTGAGGCAGGAGAGGATCCGGTGAATAATCCGATCGAGTATATTCTGGAGTGTATCAACACCATCTACAGCATCAAGCATAAAAACGGTGCAATCCGCCGTGTCAATGTGAACATTGCAGCCACCACGGTAGAAAACTACCGGAAACTGAAGGATGCCGGCATCGGAACCTACGTCCTTTTCCAGGAAACCTACAACAAGGAGAGCTATGAAAAGCTGCATCCAACGGGACCGAAACATGATTATGCCTATCACACAGAGGCCATGGATCGTGCCATGGAGGGAGGCATCGATGATGTGGGACTTGGAGTTCTCTTCGGACTGGAACTGTACCGTTACGAGTTTGCCGGAATTCTCATGCACGCAGAGCATCTGGAGGCGGTTCACGGCGTTGGACCTCACACTATCAGTGTGCCGAGAATCAAGCGTGCGGATGATATTGATCCTTCCGTATTTGACAATGGTATCAGCGATGACATCTTTGCGAAAATCTGTGCACTGATCCGTATTTCCGTGCCCTATACCGGCATGATCATTTCTACCCGTGAGAGTCAGGCTGTCCGGGAAAAGGTGCTCCCTCTTGGGGTATCCCAGATCAGCGGTGCATCTAAGACCAGTGTGGGTGGTTATGCAGATCCGGAAGCAGAAAAGAATGCCGAGGAAACTTCTGAGCAGTTTGATGTCAGCGACCAGAGAACGCTGGATGAGGTAGTAAACTGGCTGATGAAGATGGGATATATTCCATCCTTCTGTACCGCCTGCTACAGAGAGGGCAGAACCGGAGACCGTTTCATGGCACTGTGCAAGAACATGCAGATCTTAAACTGCTGTCATCCCAATGCGCTGATGACATTAAAGGAGTACCTAGAGGATTATGCCAGCCCGGAAACCAGAAAGATCGGTATGGAGCTTATCGAGCGGGAAATTGAAACCATTCCAAATCCCAAAGTAAAGCAGACGACCTATGAGCATATTCATGATATCTCGGAAGGAAAGAGGGACTTCCGGTTCTAGTACAGCGTTTCGTAAATAGCTAGACCAATAACGCAGAAACAGGTAATTTATAGACTGTTTTGTATTTTCTTTTTGTTGTTCTTTTCCAAGCAGATCACGGATGTGATCTGTTATGGCAGGCATCGGGACAAAGAAAACATTAAGAGCAGAAGAGGTTATTATTTCATTTATGCCTTCTGATTCCTTTTACGATGAGGAAGGGAAAAAACAGGGAGATTTTACACTTGTTTACTATATCAGGAAAAACGAGCCCCATGTGACGTCTGTCATACTTCAGATTGTGGAAGAGAATAAAAGCCTGCGCTATCATGATCAACTGACAGAATTGAAGGCAACCTATCAATCAGACGGCACTTATTTTTTGTATGGGAAAGGAAAGATGCTTGCAAGAGTAAAGGTGGAAAATGCAGGTCTTTTGAAAAAAGTAAGTTATCAGTGGGACAGAAAACAACTGGAGCTATTGGATTGAAAACAATCCTTGTATCATTTCATATTCAGGAAGGAGAATTTTATGGGAGTGACATCCAATGATACCCCGTCGGCAAACCGGCTGCATATCGGTGTCTTCGGAAAAACAAACAGCGGAAAATCTTCTTTTATCAATGCCTTCACCGGGCAGGAGGTTTCTATTGTGGCGGATGTGGCGGGAACCACCACGGATCCGGTCTACAAGGCTATGGAAATCCATCCTCTGGGTCCCTGCACGATTATTGATACTGCAGGATTTGACGATGAGAGCATTCTGGGAGCTCAGAGGGTGGAGCGGGCGAAGCTGGCAGCAGACAAGACGGATCTGGCGGTGATTGTATTTGCGGCGGATGAAGCCGGGAATGTTGGAGATGGGCTTGGAGCAATCAATGAGAATAAAGAACAGGAACTTTGGGAGAATCGCCTGCAGGAAGAATTGAAATGGTATCGGTTTTTCAAAGAGAAACACACCCCGGTGCTTTTCGTGATCAATAAGACAGATGTCGCAGATCCTAAGCCCCTTTATGATTATCTCAAAAATAAAACCGGGGAGGAAGCACTGCTGGTAAGCACCAGGACCAAAGAGGGGATGACTCAGGTCAAGGAGGCCCTTGCCAGAAAAGTGCCCGAGAATTTTGGGGAGCGTCTGATCACCGGGGATCTGGTAGGGGAAAATGATCTGGTTATGCTGGTCATGCCTCAGGATATTCAGGCACCGAAGGGGAGGCTCATCCTGCCTCAGGTGCAGACCACCAGAGAACTTCTTGACAAGAAATGCCTGATCATGAGTGTCACCACGGATAAGCTGGAGCCGGCTCTTGCGACTCTGGCAAAACCACCGAAGCTCATCATCACCGACTCCCAGGTTTTCGGCTATGTCTATGAGCACAAGCCAAAGGAGAGTATGCTGACTTCTTTTTCCGTACTGTTTGCCGCCTACAAGGGAGATCTGCCCTATTATGTGGAGGGAGCAAAGAAGATTGACACTCTGACGGAACAGTCTCATGTGCTGATTGCAGAATGCTGTACCCACGCGCCCCTGTCGGAGGATATCGGAAGGGAGAAGATTCCAAGGATGCTTCGAAAGCGGTTTGGAGAGAATCTGACCATTGACAATGTCAGCGGAACGGATTTCCCGGAGGATCTGTCGGGATATGATCTGGTGATCCAGTGTGGGGCCTGTATGTTTAACCGCAAGTATGTCATGTCGAGGATCGATCGTGCAAAGAGACAGAGTGTCCCCATGACAAATTACGGGGTGGTGATCGCTCACCTGACGGGGATTCTGGATCAGGTGGTTATGCCGTAGGAAATTTTGTATGGACCGATGTTCAACAATACGGCGGGGAACGAATGAAATGGGCGGTGGAATAAAGTATTTCTCTATGAGCCCAGATTTATTTGAAAAATAAGATTTTCATGGCAGAAAATGGGCGGATACGTTAAAACTTGCCACTGTGGTCCACTGCGAAATGCGGAAACAGCAGAGGAAACAAAAAAGAAACCAGAAGTGAAACCAGAAGAGGAATCAGAAGCGGAACCATCAGGAACATTTTGATTTGTATTATAGGGGAAAGTCCGTTATAATGAAAGAGCGCAAAGCCCGCGGTTCCCTGCATGTATGAGGAGGGGCTGTATAGTTTTCGAAAACGCTGAAGAATATGCAGTATCATAGGAAAGAAGGATGCACACATGATGATACAATCCTCCGATGGAAGTCTTTCGGCAGAATTGATTCGCAGTGAAAGAAAAACCATGGCGCTTCAGGTATTCTCCGATGGCAGGATCGTGATCCGGGGCCCTAAATGCGTGAGGGACCGGGAGGCTGTGGATTTTCTGGAGACACACAGAGACTGGATCCTGTCTAAAAGGAACGAACTGAAAGTGCGCGCAAAAAACAGAAAAGAAAAACAGGATCAATATGAGATTCCGGTCTATGAAGATCTGAGCAGTGTGGAGAAAAAACAAATCTGTCTGCATTTCATGGAACGGCTGAAGCATTTTGCGCCCCTTATGGGGGTAAACTATGAAAAGGTGACTATCCGGAATCAGAAGGGACGATGGGGAAGCTGCAGCAGTAAGGGAAATCTTAATTTTAATTACAGACTGCACTATCTTCCACAGGAACTGATGGATTACGTTGTGGTGCATGAGCTGGCCCATCGTGTTTATATGAATCACTCGGATAAATTCTGGGCATTGGTGGAAAGATATATTCCGGATTATAAGGAATGTCAGAGAAGACTTCGGGAAATCGGAATTCAGTGAATCGTTACGAATCATGAAACAAAATAGATAAAGGATTTAAGAAATGAAATACTTGAGACAGTTTTTAATGATACTTGCATTTTCTTTTGCAGGAGAAGTGCTTCACGCACTGATTCCCCTGCAGGTTCCCGCCAGCATATATGGCCTGATACTGTTGTTTACCGCTTTGATGGCAGGGTGGATTAAGCTGCCGCAGATCCGGGAGACAGCCGGCTTTTTGATTGAGGTGATGCCGCTTATGTTTATCCCGGCCGGAGTCGGTCTTTTGAAGAGCTGGGGCCTTTTGAAGCCGATTTTACTGCCGGTCTGTGTGATTGTTGCAGTTTCAACGGTCCTTGTGATGGGAATATCAGGGCTCGTCACCCAGGAGATGATCGGAAGAAATAAAAAGAAAGAAGAGTAAAGTATTCATGAATGAGTTTTTGCAGAACTCCGTGTTTTTTGGAGTATTTATCAGTATCCTGACCTATGAGATCGGGGTTCTTGTGAAAAAGAAATTGAGTCTTGCAATATTTAATCCACTTTTAATTTCGATTGCACTTATCATTGTTTTCCTTCTTGTATTCCATGTAGATTACGAAACCTATGAGGCTGGGGGAAAATACCTGTCTTATTTTCTGACTCCGGCAACCGTTGCACTGGCCGTTCCTCTCTATGAGCAGATGGAACCCTTGAAGAAAAACTGGAAGGCAATCATGGTGGGAATCCTTGCAGGAGCCCTGACCTCCGCCCTCTGTGTATTGGTGATGTCCATTCTGTTTCATCTGGATCATAAGCAGTACGTGACGCTGCTGCCCAAGTCGATTACCACTGCCATCGGCATGGGACTCTCCGAGGAGCTTGAAGGTATTGCCACTATCACCGTCGCTGTCATTGTAGTGACCGGCGTGATTGGCAACATGTTTGCGGAAAGTATCTGCAAGCTATTTCACATTACAGATCCGGTGGCGAAAGGAATCGGTATCGGTTCTGCCTCCCACGCCATGGGTACTGCCAAGGCTATGGAGTTGGGAGAAGTGGAGGGGGCCATGAGCAGTCTGTCCATCGCGGTATCAGGTCTGCTCACGGTTGTTGTATCCTTACTTTTTGCCCGGATCTACTAGCCGTTTTGCAGCCACCTGACCCGGCCGAAGCGAAGCGTAGACTTGCGTGGCAACAGAGCAGTTCGTGTATCAAATGAGGGGCAAAACACCTTTTGACCCTCCTGTCATATTATAGAGAGGAGGAGAGCAAACGCATGTCCCTGCAGTTCATACTTGGTCCTTCCGGCAGCGGAAAGACACAATACATATACGGGAGGGTGGTAGAAGAGGCCGGCCTTCACCCGGACAAGAATTATCTGGTGATGGTGCCGGAGCAGTTTACCCTCCAGACCCAGCAGAAGCTGGTTGAACTGGCACCGAACCATGCGATCATGAATATCGACGTGCTGAGTTTCAAGCGTCTGGCATACCGGGTATTTGATGAGCTCGGGAAAAACGATATCCGGGTGCTGGACGAGACCGGCAAAAATCTGGTGCTCCGAAGACTTGCCCAGAAGCAGAAAGAAAACCTGACGGTCCTTCGACCCAATATGAGCCGCATGGGATATATCGGTGAGGTAAAATCTCTTATCTCAGAACTGGCACAGTATAACATTTCTCCGGAGGAACTTCAGAAACTGACACAGGATCAGACACTTCCTCAGGTACTTCGGGCAAAGCTTCGCGACATTCATTCCATGTATCAGGCCTTTGAAGAATTTCTTGCAGGAAGCTGTCTGACGGCGGAGGAACTTCTTCATGTACTGAGGGATGTGGCAGCAGAATCCCAGCTGCTTCGGGAAAGCGTGATTGTGCTGGATGAATTTACCGGCTTTACTCCCATCCAGAACGATCTTCTCAGGGAACTGCTTCTGGTGGCAGATCAGATTTACGTGACCCTTACGATTGATGACAGGGAGGATTTTTATCACAGCAGGGGCAGCGAGGAACTGTTCGATCTGTCAAAACGAACGATTGCCTCTTTGCTCAGAATGGCGCAGCAGCTCCATGTGGAGGTAGAGGAACCGGTGGTCCTGACGGAAAGTGATAAAAAACGGTTTATCCACGCGCCTTCCCTGGCGTTTCTTGAGAAGAATCTGTTTCGTCCAATGGCTTCCAAAATGAAAGATAAGCCCCGGGAGATTCACCTTTCGGTAACGCGCACTCCGAGAGAGGAAATGGTTCTGATTGCCCGCAAGATCAATGAACTGGTCCGAAACGGATATCGTTACCGGGAGATTGCCGTCGTGACCGGTTCCGTGGAAACCTATCAAAGCTATGTGGGCCCGGTGTTTGACACTTATGAGATTCCTTATTTTATGGATCGGACGCAGGAGGTTTTGTTTCATCCCTTTATTGAGATGATCCGTTCCGCTCTGGAAATTGTGGAGAGCAATTTCAGCTATGAGTCCATGATGCGGTTTCTTCGCTGTGGTTTCTGCGGTTTTTCACAGGAGGAGACAGACCGGCTGGATAACTACCTTCTGGCTGCGGGGATCCGGGGGCATAAGGCATGGAGCCGGCGTTTTGTCCATGTTCCGAAGCAAAAATCTCTGTATGATCTGGAACGTCTGGAGGAACTTCGAATCCGAATCTTTGATCTGCTGGAGCCGCTCTGGAACGTGTTTCACCGGGAGGATGCCCTTGTGAGCGATGGAATTATGGCATTGTATGGGCTGTTTCTTGCGCTGGACTGCGAGCAGCAGCTGTGGGACACAGAACAGGCGCTTTTGGAGCAGGGGGAACAGACAAAATCGAAAGAAAATGGGCAGATTTATCAAATCATCATTCAATTATTGGAAAAATACTATGATTTTCTAGGAGAGGAAAAACTGAACATTTCGGATTTTTCCGAAATACTTGATGCGGGCCTCTCGGCAGTCACTGTTGCAGCTATTCCACCGGGATATGACTGCGTTATGATTGGCGATATTGAGCGTACCAGGCTAAATCACATCAAGGTTTTATTTTTTGCAGGAGTCAATGACGGGATCATTCCCAAGGATGCCAGGTCCGGCGGGATCATTTCCGAGTATGAGAGAGAACTGCTTCTCTCCAGGGATGTAGAGCTGGCACCGGGAGCCAGAGAACAGGCCTTTGTTCAGAGATTTTACCTGTACCGGAATCTGACAAAGCCTTCGGAACAGCTTTATGTAAGCTGCGCAAAAGCAGATCGGGAGGGACATGCCCTAAGACCCTCCTACCTGATCGGCGTCCTGACCCAGCTCTTTCCTGCCCTTCTTAAGGAAGAGAAAGAGAATGTGGAGGCACAGCCGGACTTCTATACAAAGAAAGCAGCTCTTTCCTATTTGATCCATGGGGAGCGGAAGGAGAACTGGTATGGGCTGGCCAAGTGGTTTTTGAAGGGGAAGGGCCGGCAGAGGGAGCTTGCGGAAAAGCTTCTTACTGCACCTTATGCCTGCTATGAAGATGAGCCCATCAGCCGGGCTGTGGCCCTGGCCCTCTACGGGAAAAGACCGGCTGAGAGCATCACAAGGCTGGAGCGGTTCGCATCTTGTGCCTATTCCCATTTTCTTGCCTATGGACTGCAGCTGAAGGAGCGGGAAAAGAGCAGCTTCGAGGGTGTGGATATGGGAAATCTTTATCATGATGCATTGGAGCGGTACAGCTGCAAGCTGGAGCAGTCGAGGTATGACTGGTTTGGGATTCCTGATGAAATGAGAGAGAATCTTTCCAGAGAGTCCATGGAAGAAGCACTGGAATCCTATCCGAATATGGGAATTTATGCTACGGCGGAAAATGCTTATCAGGCAGAACGTTTGATGACGATCTTTCAACAGACCGTCTGGGCATTGACGAAACAGGTGAGGGCCGGAAAATTTGTGCCGGACAAATTTGAGCTTTCTTTCTCAGAAATAACAGATGTCGGTGCACTTTCCTATGTGCTTCCAAACGATGTAAAACTGCGATTGATTGGTAGAATTGACCGAATTGATACGTTTAAAGAAGATAATGAAATCGCGATTAAAATAATTGACTACAAATCCGGCAACGCCCAGTTTGATCTGGTGAAGCTTTATCAGGGGCTTTCGCTTCAGCTGGTGGTGTATCTGGATGCAGCTACGGAGCTGATGCAGAAAAACAATCCCGGAAGAGAAATGGTGCCGGGAGGAATCCTGTACTACCACATTGATGATCCGGTGCTTTCCGCAGATGGAGCCATGACAAAGGAGCAGGCAGAACACGAACTGTTAAAAGCACTCCGTCCGGATGGGGTGGTCAATTGCGAGGAGCGTATTTTCCGGGCAATGGATGAGAACTTTGAAGGTCGGTCGGAGATGATTCCGGTGGAGCAGAAAAAGTCCGGGGAGCTTTCCATGGCCCGTTCCCATGTGGCGTCAACGGAGGAATTTGAAATTATGAAGCGGTATGCCCGCGGGAAGATCGGGGAAATCGGAAGAGAGATTTATGACGGCAAAGTCAGCGTAAATCCCTATCAGTATAAAAACGAGAGCAGCTGTACCTATTGCCCCTATTCCTGTGTGTGCGGAGTAAAAAGCCGCATTCCGGGGTATGACATGCGAAGTGTAGAGGGGATGAGTAAGGAGGATATATTCGAGCGGATGCGTACGGAAAATGCCCGGCAAAGGGCAGGAAAGGAGGAAGCCTTAAATGGAATGGACGAAGGAGCAAAGGAAGGTCATTGAGCTCAGAGACAGGGATATTCTTGTATCGGCGGCTGCAGGCTCCGGGAAAACGGCGGTTCTTGTGGAACGGATTATCAGCCGGATCACGGAGGGGGAACATCCTCTTGACATTGACCAGCTTCTGGTGGTGACCTTTACGAGAGCGGCGGCTGCGGAGATGCGGGAACGGATCGGGGCTGCTGTAGGCAGGCTTTGTGAGCTGCACCCGGATAATTCCCATTTAAGGAGACAGTCTGCTCTTGTCCACAATGCGATGATCACCACCATTGACAGCTTTTGTCTGTTCGTGGTGCGGAATCATTTTGAGGAGATTGGACTGGATCCGAATTTTCGCATTGCGGATGAAGGAGAAATGAAGCTTTTAGAGCAGGATGTATTAAAGCAGGTATTTGAGACCTGCTATGCTTCGGGGCGGGAAAGTTTTTTACAGCTGATTGATGCCTATGCCGGCAAAGGGCGGGATCAGGCAGTCAGGGAGATGGTCCTTAAGCTGTACCGGAGCTCTTTGAGCAGTCCGTGGCCGAAGACCTGGCTCTCAGGTCTTCTGGATTCCTATCAGGTTTCCTCGAAGGAGGAGCTGGAGAAGTCGCCGATTTTTACGGATATTGTGGAGCACTGCAGACTTCTGGTGGCAGATATGGCAGAGCAGGAGAAAAAACTCCTTGCGCTGGCACTGGCAGAGGACGGGCCCAACGCGTATGCTAAGACTTTAGAAGAGGATCTGGAGATTTTAGGCAGGGTGGAGGAACTTACGGATTTTGCTGCAATGAGAGACTTTTTTGCGGAACTGAAGCTGGGGAATCTGTCCCCGATCCGCAAATATACGAAGGATGAGGCAAAAAAGCAGGCTGTTTCATCCGGCAGAAATGAGATCAAAAAGGAGCTGGCAGCCCTTCAGAAGAACTATTTTTCAGAAAATGAAGAGGAGCTTCTGGAACAGATCCGGCGCCTTTGCAAGGTGGCAGAGGAATTGGTTTTTCTGGCACTTTCCTTCACGGATGCCATGGAGAAGGCCAAGCGGAAAAAGAGAATCGTCGATTTCTCGGATATCGAACATTTTGCCCTGAACATTCTGGTGGATGAGAAGACGAAAAAGAGCCGCCCTGTGGCCCGGGAATTCCGGGAGCATTTTGCAGAAATTATGATTGATGAGTATCAGGACAGCAACCAGGTGCAGGAGGAAATACTGCGTGCGGTTTCCAGGACGGAGGAGAGCGGACACAATCTGTTTATGGTTGGGGATGTTAAGCAGAGTATATATCGTTTCCGGCTGGCAAGACCGGAGCTTTTTATGGAAAAATATGCCTCCTTCTCCACGGAGGAATCGGACAGACAGCGTATTGACCTGCATCAGAATTTCAGAAGCCGTTCCCAGGTTCTGGAGTTCTGCAATGATATTTTCTATAAGATTATGAGCCCGGACCTGGGAAGAGTCGAATACAACAGGGAAGCGGCCCTTTATCCCGGGGCAGACTTTCCCGGGACCCCAGGCATGGAGACAGAGCTGCTGATGATTGATACGGAGGATGAGCTGTTAAAGGGGGAGAAAGCAAAAACCAGGCGGCAGCTGGAGGCCCATATGACAGCGACCCGCATTGAGCGACTGATGGAGGAGACATATGTTACGGATAAAGAGACCGGCACACTGAGACCTCTCCGGTATTCAGATATCGTGATTCTCTTTCGCAGTCTGAAGGACTGGGGAATGGACTTCGCACGGATTCTTGCGGAGCATGGGATTCCTGCCCACGTGGAATCCGCTACCGGTTATTTTTCTGCCATCGAAGTGCAGACCGTGTTGAATATGCTCAAAATTCTGGATAATCCCTATCAGGATATTCCCATGGCTGCAGTGCTGAAGTCCCCCATGGCAGGGCTGGATGACGAGGAACTGGCTGAGATCCGTGTTGGGGACAGGGAGCATACCTTTGCCGAGGCGGCGCTGACACAGATGAAACAGCAGGAAGAGGGACCGCTTCATGATTTCTGTGAGGTCTTTACCAGACTCCGCTCTATGCGGGAGCTTCCGGTACATGAACTGATTCTGGAGATTCTTGAAAAGACCGGTTACGGCAGCTATGCCGAGGCGCTTCCGGCGGGGGAGCGGCGGGCGGCAAACCTGGCCATGCTGGTGGAAAAGGCAGTGGATTTTGAGAAAACCAGCTACCGGGGACTGTTTCATTTTGTGCGCTATATTGAAGAACTGCAGACCTACGAAATTGATTTCGGGGAAGCGGATATGACCAGTGAGAATGCGGATGTGGTGCGGATCATGACAATCCATAAAAGCAAGGGACTGGAATTTCCGGTGGTGTTTGTGTCCGGCCTGTCCAGAGCCTTCAACAGAATGGAATCGGGGGAGCTGCTTGTGGTGCATCCGGATCTGGGAATGGGAATTGCAGAGATTTCCGGACGGCCGAAAATAAAGAAAAGCTGTATCCTTCGGACAGAGATCGCGGACCGGCTCCGGCGGGAAAATCTGGGGGAGGAGCTTCGCATACTCTATGTTGCCCTGACGCGGGCGAAGGAAAAGCTGATCCTGACTGCGTCCGTCAGTGATGCGGCAAAGAAGATTTCCGACTTTACCGGAAATGTGACGATTGGTGAGCCCATCAGCTACCGGCAGCGGGCAGGTGCCGGCTGCTATCTGGACTGGATTCTTCCGGCGATGCTGTCCTATCCGGACAAATATACCATTGAGCCCTTTGATATTAAGCAGATGGTATGGGGGATGGCAGAGAAACAGGTGGAAAAACAGATGGATTACGGAGCACTGAAAGAGCGTGTGGAGCAGGCAGAGGAAGAAGTGGTCCGTCAGTATGACGAATTGTTTTCCTACCGGTATCCCTATGAAGAAGAGGTTCGGAAAAAAAGCAAATACTCCGTTTCAGAGCTTAAGCATGATTCTATGCTGCAGGTCTTTGACCGGTCCCAGGGGGAAGCACAGGTGCCGGATTTCCTTCAAAATGACAGGGAACACTGTATTCCTTCCTTTGCCCTTTCCGGGCAGGAGCAGGGGACAGAAGCTGATGTAAGCCAGGGAAATGCAAATCCGGGAGCACTGCGGGGAACGGCAGTCCATCGTGTGATGGAGTGTCTGGATTTTCGAAAGCTGGCATCATTGGACAGGGACAACCCGGGGGCTGTGAAGGAATTTGTCCGGGGGGAACTCTCCCGGATGCTTTCGGAGGGGGCGCTGGATGCTTCGTCTTTTTCTCTGGTGTATCCCTCCATGATCGAAGCCTTTGTGAGGGACCCTGTGGCGGGGAGGATGGCAGATGCGGCCTCCCGTGGACAGCTGTACCGGGAAAAACCTTTTATCATGGAGCACGACGGGGTTCTGGTCCAGGGAATCATCGATGTATTCTGGATGGAGGGAGATTCCATTATCCTTCTGGATTATAAGACAGACCGGGTAAATGAGAGCGAAGAGCTGGTGCTGCGGTATCAGACCCAGCTGAAGCTGTATGCCAATGCTCTGACCCGCATTTTTTCCACAGAGGAGCAAAAGAAAACGGCGGAGGAGAAGCTGATTTATTCCTTCCGCCTCAAGGAGGTTGTGAAATTATGAGTCGTATTGTACTGGCGTCTGCGTCCCCGAGACGAAAAGAACTTCTGGAACAGATCGGTATGGAATTTGAAATCTGTCCCGCAAAGGGAGAGGAGGTAATGACCGTACAGGCACCCGATCAGGTGGTGCTGGAATTGTCTGCCCGGAAGGCAAGGGAGGTGGCTTCCGGAATCCTTACCTACAATGAAAACCACAAAGAGCTTGTGACGCCCCAGGAAATCTTAGTGATTGGAGCGGATACGGTGGTGGCTTATGATGGGCAGATTCTGGGAAAGCCAAAGGATGAGGAGGATGCCGGAAGGATGCTTTCTCTGTTGTCGGGAAATACGCACAGTGTCTACACCGGCGTGACCTTTGTATTTATGGATCAGGAAAACCGGTGCGGGCAGTATTCTTTTTTTGAGGAGACGAAGGTGGAGTTTTATCCGCTGTCGGAAAAGGAAATTGATTCCTATGTGGCCAGCGGTGATCCGATGGATAAGGCTGGAGGATATGGGATTCAGGGCCCGTTTGCGGCCTACGTAAAGGGAATCCGGGGAGATTACAATAATGTGGTGGGACTTCCGGTGGCCAGAATCTTTCAGGAATTGAAAAAGCTTGGATTTCAGTAAACGGTGTATTATAATGTCTGTAGAAAAACCCAAAAAGGAGGAAACGACAAATGGGAGAATATGATGACAGTGTGCTTTCCTGTTTCTTAGAGAAGCAGGGACAGCTTTTTCCGGAAAACGTTGCGGATACAAAGGAGGAAGCGGAGGCTTTTCTGGAGGACTGTATGGCTGTGGTGGTTAAGGACCTGAAGGAGGTTCGGGAGTACTTTGACGAGGCCGGTATGGATGCAGCCGGGATGAGTGACCGGGAGCTGTTAGAGGCAAGTGAGGTATTTTCGCTTTCGGATGGTCGTTTCCTGATTGTGGAAGGATAGAAGATGCATAGAAAATGTGGAAGTTTGATGGGGGCAGTTCTCATGCTTTGCTGTGCCTTTACGCAGCTTAGCGCCTGCAGGCTCGGAAACATGGAAATCAGCATGGAGAGAAATGAACTGACCAGCTACAAAAATGTATTTCAGATTAATGATGAAAAATATCCGGTGGAGATCGCTAAGCTGTATCTTTGCAATTACAGGAACCTTTACGGTAAGACCAATGGGCTTGATCTGTGGCAGAATTCGGATACCGCTTCCCTGGAGACCTATGTGAAGGATGTGACGATCCAGGAACTTTCCCGCATTGTCTGCATGGTGCTTCTGGCAGAGGAGAAGGGGCTGGAGCTTTCCGAAGAGGAGCGGCTTCTTGCACAAAAGGCAGCGGAGGAATACTATCAGTCCCTTAATGCCCCAGAGCTTTCTTACACTCAGATCAGTGAAAAGCAGGTGCAGCGTGCCTATGAGGATTATGCTCTGGCCAATAAGCTGTATCAGGTGCTGACGGAGGATACCCATGAGGAGGTCAGCGATGATGAGGCGCGTGTCATTCGCGTGCAGCAGATCTGTGTGACGGATGAAAAGAGTGCCCGTGCGGTGGAGCAGGAACTGAAGGAAGGGACAGATTTTCAGACCGTGGCGGAAAAATTTCAAATTTCCGATGAGTTGGAAAAGACGGTTGCCCGTGGAGAATATCCCCAGAAGATTGAGGATGTTGCCTTTAATCTGGATAATGATGCCGTCTCCGGAAGGATTGAGACAGAGGATGGGTATTATTTTATCAAATGCCTGAATAAGTTCGAAAAGGAATTGACGGAGTCCAATAAGGAGAAGATCAAACTCCGGCGGGAGAAACAGAAGTTTGAGGACAGCTATCAGGGATTTGTGGAGAATGCTGATTTTCGAATGAATGATCACCTGTGGAATAAAATTACCCTTTCGGATACGGATGAGATCGAGACGGATTCCTTTTTTACCGTTTACGAGAAGTTTTTTCAGTGAGGAGGAACAATGCCGGTGCAGGAATGCATCAGAAATATATCGATGAGGTTGATAAAGAGAGTGAGGGAGGCTTACCGGATGAATTGGGAATTTGATATTTTATATGCACTGCAGGGCATTCACGGGCCTGTACTGGACCGGGTGATGGTTTTTTTGTCCGCCCTTGGCAATGCAGGAATTCTTTGGATTTCCCTGTCGCTCATCCTTTGTATTCCGCGAACTTACCGGAAAACAGGACTTCAGATGCTCGTTACCATTGTAATCTCTTTTATTCTGGCAAATTTAATCCTGAAAAAGCTGGCAGCCAGAGAACGCCCCTGCTGGATCGATTCCCAGGTTGCCCTTCTGGTTGCTGTCCCCACTGATTATTCGTTTCCATCGGGACATACAGTTAACGGATTTGCGGCCTCGGTCGCTCTTTTCTGCAATGATAAAAGACTGGGAATTCCTGCGGTGATCCTTGCATCCCTGATTGCATTTTCCAGATTGTATCTGTTTGTACATTTTCCGACTGATGTATTAGCCGGCATCCTCATCGGAGGCGGGTGTGCACTGGTGGTACATATGGGATTTCAAAAGCTTTCGGCGGGACGGGACGAAATATAGTCCGGCCGCCACTGCGCTATCCATTCCCGGCGAATTCCGGCGGCCGGCAGGGCCGCACGAAATTCAGTGTGGGAATTTTTCACTATTTATTTGCAAGAAGCATCATGATATCGTTGCTTCGCTTTACGAATTTCGTCATGGCTTCCGGTGCAAGCGGCTGGTTAGAAAGCATTGCCAGATCATACAGCTGCTCAACGAACATTGGCACATGCTCGGAATCCTTGTTGTCTAAGATATACTTAACAAGCGGATTGTTGACATTTAAGGTCAGTGTCTGGTTTGCGGCAAACATATTCGGATCCATATCGCCGCCCATGGAGTACATCTTCATCATATCCTGCATACGTCTTCCCTGCTCGGAGAGTGTAAGGACAGATGCTACATCCGCATTTTTCAGTGCCTCTGCCTGAATGGTCAGCTTATCGTTGGTTAAGGTTTTCTTGAATACCTCGGAAAGGGTATTCTGTGCCTCGGTCAGATCCCCGGCATCCTCAGATTTCAGGGCATCGGTAACATCCGCATCAATGCGCTTGAACTGATAGTGCTCGTTGCGCTGCTCTAACTGGCTGATGAAGGAGGTATCTATGTTGTGGTCGAGGATCACGGCATTCATTCCCTGCTCCTTGAACATGGTAATGTACTGACCCTGCTGTACCTTGTCGGTCACATAGTAGATGGTATCTTTTTCCGGTTCCTTTTCCTCCTCCGGCTCTTCGGAATCGGTATTTTCTACTGTGGTATCTGTATTTTCCGTTTCTGCAGTCTCAGAAGACTCCGAAGCGCTGTCAGCGCCTTGCTCTGTCTTTTCCTCCTCAACCGGTACTAACAGCTCCGGAAGTGTCTGATACTTGTCGTTGATATCCTTAAACAGGATATAATCATTCATCTTGTCACAGAACTTGGTATCCTTTAAGCAGCCGAACTTGATGAAGGGGCTGATGTCGTCCCAGTATTTCTCGTAGGATTCCTTGTCAGTCTTGCACATACCGATGAGCTTGTCAGCCACCTTCTTGGTAATGTACTCGGAAATCTTTTTGACAAAACCGTCGTTCTGAAGGGCAGAACGGGATACGTTAAGGGGCAGGTCCGGACAGTCGATGACACCCTTTAAGAGCATTAAGAACTCCGGAATGACCTCTTTGATATTGTCGGCGATAAATACCTGATTGTTATAGAGCTTGATGGTTCCCTCGATGGAATCGTATTCCGTGTTGATCTTCGGGAAGTACAGGATACCTTTCAGGTTAAACGGATAATCCATGTTCAGGTGAATCCAGAACAGTGGTTCCTTGTAATCCATAAATACTTTGCGGTAGAATTCCTTATATTCCTCATCGGTGCACTCGCTTGGGTTTTTGGTCCACAGCGGGGTGGTATCATTGAGAGGAACCGGGCGCTTTACGATCTTTAATTTATCCTTGGCAGGAGAGACTTCAACGATCTCTTTCTCGCCGTTCTCGTTTTCCTTCTCCTCAGTCTTTGCCTCTTCGTGGATCTCCTCTACGACGGTATCGGTGTCCAGTTTATCCTCTTTGTCGATGGTCTCATACTCCTCCGGAGCATTGGCCTTGGATAAGTAGATTTCGGTTGGCATGAAGGAACAGTACTTCTCGATGATCTCTCTTGCCCGGTACTCGTTGGCGAACTCCAGACAATCCTCATTTAAGTAAAGGGTGATTTCAGTTCCCACGTCATCCATGTCACCGTCTACCATATCGAACTCTGTGCCGCCGTCACAGGACCAGTGAACCGGGGTGGCGCCCTCCTTGTAGGAAAGGGTATCGATCGTTACTTCATCCGCTACCATGAAGGCAGAGTAGAAGCCCAGTCCGAAGTGCCCGATAATCTGGTCATCACTGGATTTGTCCTTGTATTTCTCGATGAAGTCCGTTGCACCGGAAAAGGCAATCTGGTTAATGTATTCCTCCACCTCGTCGGCAGTCATGCCAAGGCCGTTATCGATAAATTTGAGGGTCTTTTCCTCCGGGTTTACGATGACCTGGATCTTTGGCTTGTAATCTGCAGGAAGGGTGTATTCTCCCATCATGTCAAGCTTCTTTAACTTGGTAATGGCATCACAGCCGTTGGAAATCAGTTCGCGATAGAAAATATCGTGGTCAGAATATAACCATTTCTTGATGATTGGAAAAAGGTTGTCACTGTCAATGGATAAGTTTCCGTGTTTATTTGCCATAGCTTTGCATCTCCTTTATTTTTTCCTTGTGTTTTGCTACTAAGCATGATAAATCCAATAAAAGGAAAAGTCAATAAAAAATCAGCACTCTATAGTGACGAGTGCTAACAAAATCGCGAAAAGTACCGAAAAATCAAGGCTTTCGGGAATTCTAAAATCTTTCTAAACTATCGGTTTACGATTGTTTTTGTGGAAAAACATAGACTTTTTTCATAAAAAATGTTACGATTGCTACCGCAAGTGTTTTTCATTAAGAGCTGTGAAAAAGGAAATTGGAGTAACAATATGACGGAAGAGGAACAAAGGATCCAAAAAGAAAAAAACAGGAAGGGCAGTATGACGGAGGGGAGTCCGGTCCGCTGCATGATTACCTTTGCAATCCCCATGATTCTGGGAAATCTGTTCCAGCAGCTTTACAATCTGGCAGATTCCATGATCGTTGGCAAGCTGGTGGGGAAGGAGGCGCTGGCCGCTGTCGGGGTCTCGACTTCCATCACGATGCTGTTTGTCATGGTGGCAGTGGGAACCGGAATCGGCTGCTCGGTAGTCATCTCCCAGCTTTTTGGGGCGGAGAGACTGAGTCAGATGAAGACAGCGATTTCCACGGCACTGATATCCATTATGGGATTTTCCCTTCTTTTGAGTATCGTTGGAAGAGTGTTCAGCCGCAGCATCCTGCAGCTGATGGGGACACCGAAGGATATCTTCTCCGGTGCCGAAACTTATATGAACATTTACTTTTACGGTTTTTTCTTTCTGTTTTTATACAATGCGTTTACGGCAGTGTTCAATGCACTGGGGGATTCGAAAAAGCCTTTGTATTTCCTGTTGTTTTCTTCGGCCTTCAACATCGGGCTGGATCTTTTATTCGTAGGTAAATTCGGCTGGGGGATTGCCGGTGCGGCCTGGGCCACCTTTATTGCCCAGGCGATTTCGGCAGTTCTTTCCTTTGGCGTATTGATGGGCAAGCTTGGGCAGATCAGGTGTGAAAGCTACAGACGTTTTGACGGTGCGATGCTTGCCGGCATGACAAAGGTGGCAGTCCCCACCATTGTGCAGCAGTCCATGGTGTCGGTGGGGATGCTTTTGATTCAGACGGTAGTGAATCGTTTTGGCCCGGTTTTTATCGCGGGATATACTGCAGCCTGTAAAATTGATGGTATCGCCATTGTCCCCATGGTCAATGCCGGAAATGCCGTGTCCACCTTCGTAGCCCAGAATATGGGCGCAGGAAAGCCGGAACGGGCGAAAAAAGGCTATCATATCGGTCTTGTGATGGCCATGGGAATTGGCCTTCTGATTGGCGTGGTGATGTTCTTTTTCGGCGATGCCTGCGTGGGCGCTTTTATGGATGCATCCACAGATGCAGCTTCCATTATCGTGGGAGCGAAGTATATCAGTCTTGTTTCCATGTTCTATTTTGTCATGGGGGCAATGACCACCACCAACTCTGTTCTCCGGGGGGCGGGGGATATGGGCTGGTTTATGGGAGTGACGCTGGTGAATCTGGTGCTTCGGGTGGCCCTCACCTTCCTGCTGGCGGATGTGACAGCAGGCATGATCATTATCTGGGCGAATCCGATTGGCTGGACAGTGGGGCTTATCATTGCCTGTTGCCGATACCGGCAGGGCGGCTGGAAGAGAATCCGACTGGTGTAGATCACTTTCACTGCGTGGGGAGAAACTGAAAAAAGGAGAAAAATATGTTAGAGACAGGAATCAAAGGAAAACAGGAACTCACAGTGACCACAGAGAATACCGCAAAAGCCATGGGCAGCGGCACACTGGAGGTATTTGCAACGCCTGCCATGATCGCGCTTATGGAAAAAACAGCCTATGAGAGCGTGGCGGGTGAACTGGAAGACGGAAGCGGTACCGTTGGTACAGCATTGAACGTGAAACATGTGTCGGCATCACCGGTTGGCATGAAGATTACATGCGAGACAGAGCTTGTGAAGATTGATGGAAGAGCTCTGACCTTCTCGGTAAAAGCCTATGATGAAAAGGGACTGATCGGTGAGGGAGAGCATGAGCGTTTTATTGTTTATAACGAGAAATTTCAGGCAAAAGCCGATGCCAAGCTGCTGTAATTATGCTGTACGATAAGGATATCAGGGAGCCGCTGTTCGAGTATCTGGAAAATACCTATGGAAAGGTGCGGCTTCTGGAGGAACAGGTGATGGGGCAATCCAGGGCCGATGTGGTCATGGTGGTGCCGGATGCCCTGTATGGGATCGAAATCAAGAGTGATGCAGATACCTATGTGAGGCTGGAACGGCAGGTAAAGGACTATGATCTTTACTATGATTACAATATGATCGTGGCCGGTGCAAGTCATGCTGCTCACATAGAGGAACATGTTCCGGAATGGTGGGGGATCATTACCGTGGAGTTGGAGGACAACCATATGGATTTTTATTTGCTGCGGGAACCAAAGAAAAATCCGGGGCTGGACTGGAACCGCAAGATTGAGATCCTATGGAGACCGGAGCTCGCCCATATCCAGGAACTCAACGGGATGCATGCCTATAAACAGAAGAGCAAGCGCTTTGTGGCGGATAAGATCGTGGAGACGGTTCAGGTGGAGCTTTTGTCCCGACAGGTCTCAGAGGAGCTGTTTGAACGGGATTATACCAAAATCTGGGATGCCATTCAGACCTATCGGAAGGAGAATGGGCAGAAGCCGCGAAGAAGGCGTAGAAGACGAAGAAAACAAAAGCTGTAACGAAAAGTAACAATTTTGTCGAAAATAGTACAAAAATAGGATGAAAGTATCATTCTCCTGTGGTATAATAACCTCAAAAGGAGTTGTTTTTTTAGGGGAGAGGTAATATGAAGATTGCTGTATTCGTGACGGGGTGGGAAAAAGAATATCTGCAATATATCTATAACGGGTTTCAATTATCACAGCAGGAATTTCAGGATGAAATCTGCATATATACCTGTTTTGCTCAGCTGAGCTCTGACAGCAGAAACAAGGCGGAATACGATTTCTTTCAGCTGGCGGATCTGGCGGAATACGATGGGATTCTGTTTGCCGGGGCGACCATTCGGGAGGACGCTGTCAGACAGAAGCTGATGGATTGGATTGTGGCAAGTGGTAAGCCCTGTGTGGCTCTGGAGGAAGAGGTTTCAGGTATGTCCAGTGTGGCCATGGATCAGGAAGCTGCAATGAAGGAGCTGGTGGATCATCTGGTCAATGTTCATGGAATCGGAACCTTCGGTTTCCTTTGCGGCGTTGAGAATTCTTCCGAGGCTTATGTAAGACAGAATGCAGTGCTTCAAAGAGTCCGGGAACTGGGACTGGAGATGATGCCGGACTGGGTGCTTCCGGGAACATATAATATTGAGTCCGGACTGGAATATGGAAGAAAGCTTCTGGAAGCCTATGGCAGGGGAGAAGAGATCCCGGAAGGCGTCCTGTGTGCCAATGATGTTATGGCAGCCGGAATCGTGGATGCCCTTGAGGGCTCACCTCTGGAGAAAACCGTTGCGATTACCGGATTCGATTTTTCTTTGGATGGGATGATCTATTATCCACCTATTACAACTATTGCACGACCAAGGGAGTCCATTTCCCACGAGGGGATACGCCTGTTGCATCAGCTGGCCGGGCAGAAAACGAAAAAGCAGCTTCACAGGAAACTGGAACACCGTCTGGTGGTAGGTCAGACCTGTGGCTGCGATGTGGTGGATACTTTTGATATGGTGTCCTTCCGGAATAATCTTTTACGGCGTTCCTATCGTGTTCGTGCGGTGACGGATAAGATAGATGCCATGGAGGAGAGACTGGCAGGAAAGGCTTCCATGGAGGAAACGATGCAGTCTCTGAGCGATTTCTTTGAGAAGATCGGAGCGAGGAGTGGCAAATGTTATCTGACACCGGATCTTTTTTCAGAGAAGCCCACCACGTACCGGAATTGTGACAAGCTGGAACTGGACTGGCATGCAGCGGATTATAAGGCAAAACCCGGCTGTATCAAGATCATCCTGCCGCTTCATTATCTGCAGCACAGAATGGGATATTGTGTGATCGAAGGGGTGAAGATACTGTTTGAAGCCGGGATGGTGGAAGCATTTTTCCGAAGCATCTGCTATGTGATGGAGAATGTCATCCAGAGGCTGCAGTATCAGAGGGTGAACCGGAAGCTCCAGCGGCTTTACCGGATCGACCAGTTGACGGGAATTTATAACCGGTTTGGCATGAAGGATTTCGGATTGGAGTTCTTCCAGAAGAATCGCAGCGAGCATCGGAATACGGTCTTTATTTTCTGTGATATCAACCGGTTGAAATATATAAACGATACTTATGGACATGAGGGCGGGGACTGGGTAATCCAGAAGACCGGAGAGGCTCTTGCCCATCTGGAATCGGAGGAGAGCCTGTCGTTTCGGTTCGGCGGGGATGAATTTGTACTGATGACCACGGAGACTTCCGGTGTCGATGCCGATGCCATCAGAAGAAAGCTGGGCGAGGTCAGCGAGCACAGTCCGGTGGGTGGTAAGATTGAAGTCAGTATCGGTACGGTGATTGCTCCCTGGAACAGCACGGAGGATATGGAAGTGTTCCTGAATAAGGCTGACCATGCAATGTATGAGGAAAAGCGTATTTTCCATGAAAAATATGACAGGGAAAGCAAATCATGAGTGACAGGAAGACTGAAATTTATGTGATGACCCACAAACCCTTCACAGTCCCATCAGATCCCATTTACATACCGGTTCATGTGGGACGACGGCCTTGGAGGGAGGGACATCCGGGTGAGAATTCGAAGCTTCTTTCCTATACCGGGGATGACAGCGGAGACAATATCTCGGACCGGAACTGCTATTACAGCGAGTTGACAGGGATGTACTGGGTCTGGAAGAATGTCTCCTGTGATTATGTGGGTATCTGTCACTACAGGCGCTATCTGTTGAACCGACAGGGCTTTATGTTTACATCTTCGGAGATCGAACATATTTTAACGGAATATGATGTGATCACCACCAAAAATCTAGACCTGAATTTCTCGTATTATGAGGGATTTACGGCGAACCATAAAAGAATATATCTGGATACTGCGGCAGCTGTCCTCGGTGAGCGGTATCCGGATTATTTTGCTGTCTATGACCGGCTGGTGCACGAAAAACATACCTATTTCGGCAATATGCTGATTACAGACAAAACCACCTATGATTCCTACATGGAATGGCTGTTCTCTGTTTTGTTTGAGGTACAGAGGCGGGTAAAGGTGGAGGAGGAAGATTCCTACCATCGGAGAATCTTCGGGTTCCTCTCGGAATTCCTTCAGTATGTGTGGATCACAGGGAATGGACTGCGGGCGTATGAGTGCATGGTTGGCATGCTGGGGGAAAAGGCTGAGGTCACAGAGACAAAGCAGAGACTTGCAGATTTCTTTGACCGGGAGGATTTTGAGGGGGCAAAGGCTTTTTTTCTGGAACGTTTGAAACAAAGGCCGGATCTTCTGATGGAGGCATCGGACGTAACGGGAGAGCTTCACCTGTGCATGGAGGTGATAGCGATTGCCGGGCTGGAGCAGCAGGCGTATCAGAAGAACCTGTTGCAGAGAATTCACGGATTTGATCAATTGATGCAGTACTGCAATCATTTAAACAGCTATGTGGCACAGAAGAAATCGTCGGAAGTGGAGGAGAGACTGATCCGCTGGGCCGGGAAGCAGGAAATTTCCGATGTGGCATACCGGACGGCGGAGGCGGTTATGGAGGCTGCTCTTGGACAGGAAAAATTTCCAATAAGAGGGTGATTTTTATGAAGGATCTTACAAAGGGGAAACCATCTGCCCTTATTTTATCATTTGCAATTCCGATTTTTCTCGGAAACCTGCTGCAGCTTACCTACAGTATTGTCGATACGAGAATTGTCGGCACCTGTCTGGGAGAGGATTCTCTGGCGGCTGTGGGGGCAACCACCACTCTCAGCAATTTGATTATTGGCTTTCTGCTGGGTCTTTCTAACGGCTTTGCCATAATGACGGCACAACGCTTCGGCGCAAAGGACGACAGGGGCGTGAGACAGTCTTTCGCGGGCTCCCTTCTTCTGGGAACCGTGATCTCAATTGCGTTGACTGTTGCAGGACTTCTTTTTCTTCGGCCGATTCTTTGTTTTCTGAATGTGCCGCAGGAGTTGTTTTCCGTGGCAAAGGAATATATTTTTATTATCATTGCGGGATTGATTGCGACCTTTTGGTACGATGCATGTGCCGCTGTTCTTCGCGCATTGGGGGATACGGTAACACCTCTTGTGATTCTGCTGGTTTCGGTGGTAATCAATATTGCAGGGGATCTGCTTCTGATGGTGGTACTTAAAACAGGAGTATGGGGAGCTGCCATTGCAACTGTTTTATCCCAGGCGCTGGCCTTTGTCATCTGTTGGATCTATATGTTGAAAAAATACGAGATTCTTCGCCTCAGGCGGCAGGATTTTGTGGAGCAGGATCAGCAGATGCTGAAGGTGATGATGAGCTCCGGCATGTCCATGGGGTTTATGAGTTCCATGGTCAATATTGGTTCTCTGACACTGCAGACCGCCATCAATAAGCTGGGACAGACCATCATTGTAGCCCACACTGCGGCACGTAAAATCTCTGAAATTTTCATGATCATGTTCAGTGTCTTTGGACAGACCATGGCCACCTACTGTGGGCAGAACATGGGGGCAGGGCGGATGGACCGGGTGAAAAAGGGCATTTGGCTGGCCATCCTTTACACCTGTATCTGGTGCTCCATGACGGTGGTTGCCAGTTATTCCATTGGACCATGGCTGGTTCACCTGGTTACCGGAAGCAGCAATCCGGAGGTGGTAAGGCCTGCAACCAATTATCTGAAATTTGATACGCTCTTTTATTTTGTCACGGCAGTGATCTGTGTGCTTCGAAATGCAATGCAGGGGCTGGGGGAGAGAGTGATACCTCTGGTATCCAGCTTTCTGGAGATGCTTGGCAAGATTGTGATCGCGGCGACTCTGGTGCCATGGCTGGGTTACACCGGTGTGATCGTTGCAGAGCCCCTGGTATGGTTTATCATGGTGATTCCGCTTATTATCAGGATCTTTCGGATGCCGGCTCTCCGTGAAAAACAAAATATATTAAAATAAATCAAGAAAACTGAATAAATTTAATCATTCTAATATAGATACCAGTATGCTAAAATCTATCAAAGAAGTTGATAATATTTATTTAAATCAGAAAAGAGGACTACTATGAAGAATTTTGACAAGTATGAGAGACAGTATTTCCTTCCACCGGTTTGTGAGTACGACTGGGTGAAGAAGGATCACATAGAGAAGGCACCGATCTGGTGTTCCGTGGATCTGAGAGATGGCAATCAGGCACTGATCGAGCCCATGAGCCTGGATGAAAAGCTGGAGTTTTTCCAGATGCTGGTGGATATCGGGTTTAAGGAAATTGAGGTTGGTTTCCCGGCTGCTTCTGAGACAGAGTTTATTTTCATGAGAACGTTGATCGAACGGGATATGATTCCGGATGATGTGACGGTTCAGGTGCTGACCCAGGCCAGAGAACATATCATCAAGAAGACCTTCGAGGCGGTAAAGGGTGCGCCCCATGCGGTGATCCATCTGTACAATTCCACCTCCGTGGCTCAGAGAGAGCAGGTTTTTAAGAAGGATAAGGATCAGATCATGAAGCTGGCTGTGGATGGGGCAGAGCTGTTAAAGAAACTGGCGTCCGAGACCGACGGGGATTTTTCCTTCGAGTACAGTCCGGAGAGCTTCCATGGCACGGAAGTGGAATATGCAGTGGATGTCTGCAACGCAGTGTTAGATGTATGGCAGCCGGATCAGGACCACAAGGCCATCATCAATATTCCGGCTACGGTAGAGACGGCAATGCCTCATGTATTTGCCACCCAGATCGAGTATGTGAGCAAGAACTTAAAATACAGAGACAATGTTGTACTGAGTCTGCATCCACACAATGACAGAGGCTGTGGCGTCAGTGATGCGGAGCTTGGTATTCTTGCCGGGGCAGACCGGATCGAGGGTACACTTTTCGGAAACGGCGAGCGTACCGGTAACGTGGATATCATCACGATTGCGATGAATATGTTTTCCTATGGTGTGGATCCGGGGCTTGATTTTGAAAATATGCCGAAAATCCGGGAAACTTACGAGCGTCTTACCAGAATGCAGGTAGGAGACCGTGCACCATATGCTGGAGATCTGGTATTTTCCGCTTTTTCCGGTTCTCATCAGGATGCCATCGCCAAGGGTATGGCATGGCGGGAGGAAAAGAATTTAAAGACCTGGACCGTTCCGTATCTGCCTATCGATCCGGTGGATGTGGGAAGAACCTACGATTCGGATGTGATTCGTATCAACAGCCAGTCCGGCAAGGGTGGAATCAGTTATATCTTAAAGCAGAACTTCTCCATCTCCCTGCCAATGGCTATGCGGGAGGAAGTCGGCTATGCGGTTAAGCAGGTTTCCGATGAGGAACACAAGGAGCTTTCACCCCAGTGGGTATATAATATTTTCGAGGAAAATTACGTCAACCCCCGACCTTATTTTACCATCAATTCCTGCCACTTTAAGCAGAATGATGGTATTATGGCAGAGGTGGAGATCGTATTTGGCGGTAAGAAAACCATCGTGGATGCCAATGGAAACGGACGCCTGGATGCGGTCAGCAACACCTTTAAGCAGTTCTTCGATATCAGCTACGAGCTGTCTACCTACGAGGAGCATGCCCTTTCCCATGGATCCTCCTCCAAGGCAATCGCCTATGTGGGTATTACCTGTGACGGAAAGAACTATTGGGGCGTCGGTATGGATGAAGATATCATCCGGGCTTCCATCAGTGCACTAATCGTTGCTGTGAATAAACTGCCGCAGATTGAGCAGAATGAAGAGGGACAGGATGAGCGCTTGACGGCAATGCTCAACTACATTCAGAATAACTACCAGACCGTGACATTAGAGAGCATGGCGGATCAGTTCCATTTGTCGGAGCCTTATATTTCCAAGTATATTAAGGATAAATCCGGTAAGACCTTTGGGGAACATGTGGCTCACATCCGTATGAAGCGGGCGAAGACGCTTCTGAAGAACGGGAATATGACTGTTGAGAATATTGCCTATGCTGTGGGATACCAGAATGTGGAGCATTTTACCCGCACCTTCAAAAAGAGCTTCGACAAGACTCCGCTGCAGTACCGCAACGAGAATCGCGAGAACAAGTAAATGATCAACCCATCCTGCAATGGCAGGGTGGGCTGATTCTATGTTTGGGAGGAAAATGGAATGTATGATGTGATTATCATTGGGGCAGGGCCGGGAGGCATCTTTTCTGCCTATGAACTGATGAAAAAGAGAAGCGATCTTAAGATCGCTGTTTTTGATGCAGGGCATTCCCTTGAGCAGCGGCACTGCCCGATTGATGGGGACAAGGTCAAGAGCTGTATCAAATGCAGGACCTGCGCCATTATGAACGGATTTGGGGGCGCGGGTGCCTTTTCCGATGGAAAATACAATATCACGAATGATTTCGGTGGAACCCTCTATGAATATATCGGGAGAGAACGTGCCTTTGAACTCATGAAATATGTGGATAGCATCAATATGTCCCACGGAGGTGAGGGAACAAAGATGTATTCCACGGCCGGGACTTCCCTGAAGAAACTCTGCCTGCAGAATAAACTTAAGCTTCTGGATGCATCGGTGCGGCATCTGGGGACAGACGTGAATTATGTTGTTCTTGGAAATCTTTACAATGAGATGAAGGAACATATGGATTTCTTCTTTGACACGCCGGTGGAAAAAATTGAGGTGACTCAAGAGGGCTACCGCATCCTGACAAAGGACAAAACCTATGAATGTCATAAGTGTATTGTATCCGTAGGACGCAGTGGCAGCAAATGGATGGAGCAGGTATGCAGTGAGCTTTCTATTCCCACCAGATCCAACCGGGTGGATATCGGTGTGCGTGTGGAGTTGCCTGCAATAATCTTTTCCCATCTTACGGATGAACTCTATGAGAGCAAGATTGTGTACCGGACGGAGCGTTTTGAGGATAATGTGAGAACCTTCTGTATGAATCCTTACGGCATGGTGGTTAACGAGAATACCAATGGAATCGTGACGGTGAATGGACACAGCTATGACAGTCCGGAGCTTAGGACAGAAAATACCAATTTTGCCCTTCTGGTGGCCAAGCATTTTTCCGAACCCTTCAAGGACAGCAACGGATACGGCGAGAGTATCGCAAGGTTGTCCAATATGCTGGGAGGCGGCGTGATTGTGCAGCGATTTGGAGATCTGGTCAGAGGCCGCCGCAGCAATGCGAAGCGGATTGCAGAGGGACTTGTGACACCGACCCTCGCAGCCACACCCGGCGATCTGAGCCTTGTGCTCCCGAAACGAATCTTAGACGGCATCATGGAAATGATCTATGCTCTGGACAAGATCGCACCGGGCACGGCAAACGACGATACTCTGCTTTATGGTGTAGAAGTCAAATTCTACAATATGGAGGTGGAGATCGATGAACATCTGCAGTCCAAATACCCTGGGCTTTATATCATCGGGGACGGCAGCGGAGTGACCCACTCCCTTTCCCATGCCTCCGCTTCCGGGGTACACGTGGCGAGACATATTGCAGAAACGGTTATTCGGTAAACGGATTTACGTGTACCATCACGTGTTTTACCTTGGGATACTGCTCCTCCAGCTGGTCATGGACCTGCTCGGCGATGTCATGTGCTTCCCAGAGAGTATGGTTCCCATCTGCGGATATTTCGATGTCCACATAGATCTTATTGCCGAATTCGCGGGTCCGCAGATCGTCGATGCGAAGGACACCTTCCTGGTTCGCTGCGCAGGTGCGGATCTGCGCTTCGGTTTCCTCGTCACAGGCGTGGTCCACCATCTTGTCAACGGCATCCCGGAAAATATCGTAGGCCGCCTTTACGATGAACAGACAGATCACTAGGCTGGCAATGGAATCCATGATGGGAAAGCCGATCCTTGCGAAAGCGATACCGATTAAGGCACCGACGGAAGAGAGTGCATCCGAACGGTGATGCCAGGCATCTGCCATAAGGGCCGAGGAGTCAATGCGCTTTGCGTTGATTTTGGTGTACCAGAACATGGCTTCCTTTGTCACTATGGAGATGACAGCCGCCACAAGGGCCAGCATTCCCGGGATTGCCAGATCTTCGTAATTGCCGCCGATGATTGTTCGAACAGCATCAATGCCGATGGAGAGGCCGGTCATCAGCAGAATGGTTGCCAGAATGATGGCGGCCACGCATTCCATTCGTTCATGTCCGTAAGGGTGGTCTCTGTCGGACTCCTTGGAAGAGATACGAATTCCAATAATCACCACGATGCTGCTGAAAACGTCCGATGCTGAATGGACAGCATCGGAAATCATGGCGCCGGAATGGGCAATAATGCCCGCTAACATTTTAAATGCAGAAAGAATCAGGTTGCCGATGATACTGACTGAGGCAACTCGGTTGGCTGTTTTCTGAAAATCATTTGTCATAAAAATATTCCCCCCTAGTTTGTTTCTATATATCCTTACAATATAACAACCAGAGATAAAAAGTGCAATATATTTGGAAAATGTATGGTAAAAAATGCACAAATCAATGGGAGGCTTCCTCCAGAGGCAGAATATAGAGGTCGCTTCGCGTCTGTAGTCTTACAAGCTCTTCTGAACGATAGCTGCGAATCAGATAATGCTTTTTATGGTCAAAAACCAGACTGATCTTTTTGGTGAATTTCCCGGAACCGGGCTGATATTCATAAATATGCAGGGATGCAGCATACTTTTTCTTCAGACTCCAGATGTCCATGAGCCCGATGCCACTCCCGCCATTCTCCAAATGTGTGGAATGTCTGGAAAGCCCCAGATCCTGGTAAACCTCCGGTGCAAAAGGGATGCCGGTGTCACTGATCTCCAGGGTGGGTGCGCTGCAGAGGATGTCAAGATGTACGAGAACCGATTTGGAATCGACAGTTTTCGTGGCAATCATGGCATTTTCAATCAGGTCGGACAGCAGGTGAGTCAGATCTGCCTCGGATATCTCTGCTTCGATTCTGGAAGGAAAATCCGGATGGAGCCTGACCTGATAGGTAATCTGCTCCGATTCTGCCCGCTTTCCCATGTAGCTTAGCATGGCATCCACGCCGGCGTGACCGGTGGAGGGGAGGCTGCTGTGCGTCTGACTGGATTTTGCCAGCAGATTTGCGCGGTCACAGCCAAGCTCCCTCAGCTGTTTTGCCAGGGCTTTTCCCTGGGAGGCCTGCCCCTTGACATCTGCGCCGGTCTGCTCCAGATAGTCGGTGACGGCAGAGAGCATTGCAGGGATGAGCTTATTGTCCTTGTGGATCATCCGGGCTAAATGATCATTGCTTTCGGTTAGTGATTTGATTTTTTCATCCTTTTCCTCAATTTCCTGACGCAGGGATTCCAGCTCCAACCTTCGGAGTTTGGTCAGATAGTAGCGCCTGATCTGTTGATGCCAAAAAAAGAAGAACAGGAAAGCAAAAGCTAAAATGAACAGAGAGATTAATTTGATCCTGTAATCGGAAAAAACTGCTGTCTGAGGTATTGTTAAGCAAATGATGATCACAAGCCCGATGAGTGTCACAAAAGTGACGGCCGGTTCTTTATATAGATATTTGATTCCCTTTTTAAATCTGGGCCAGCGGCAAAGAAATCGGGAAAACATAATGGCTATCATTCCGGACAGTAAAACAGACGGGATGCCGGGAGTGCTGGGGTACAGTGCCGGGAAAGGCGATAATAGCATAAAACAGACAAAATTGGCCAGCATATATGTAACCTGACTCAGGCAAAAAGAAATAAGGGACACAATAAAAACCGGTTTCCATTTCAGGCGTAAGGAAATGAGTTGTGTGAGAAAAAAGATCCCGTATGAGAACAGGATAGCGATTGAAATAAGTTTTATTCTAACGTAACTGCTCAGCAATGAGAGAACAATGATCTTCAGTATAAATTCATATTTTTTCATATTGGTGTCCGTAAGATACTGAAAATAAACAAAGGCTGTCAGAAAGATAAAAATATATTTCATCAGATGCATATAGGTGCTCTCTCCTTAAAAGAACATACATAAAACAAACCAAAACAACTCCTCCAATCAAACGGGGGGAGTTTTTGCAATATATTATGCTCTCTGCAAAGGAGGTGCATAATATGAAAAAGTGGTTTTGGGACATGCTTGATTTTGTGTATCAAATGTTGGGAGTATAAGGTTTTACCAATTTTCCAGCTTTAGCATATTCACATAATAATACACAAATTCCATCAGTGTAGGAACACCCTTATCCGAGCGGACTCTGCCGGTATAGTGTTCCAGAAGGTCATCAGGATCGCTGATCCGCCATGCGCGGTTAATGGCATTCTGCATGGCCCGTTCGATACTGACATCGGTTTTGTGATATTTTTCACTGAGCCTGCGGCAGAGATTCGGGGCAGGATCCTCGTAGGTCAGCATGATAGCATCTGTCAGATACTGGTAGCCGATGGCTTTCGGACTGATGCCGATCAGATCCAGTTCCCGCTGGATACGCTTTGTGAATCTGCGTTTGTGCTGTTCCTCGGAAACGATCTCCGGGGAACCTGCGGATGGTGTGGCGGCCTTAAAGATGGCCGAACTCATCATTCGCAGGAATTCAATTACGTATTGGGCACAATACTGCGTCTCGTATTTGGCGATGATGAAGTCTGCACCAAGCTTTCTGCACTGTTCCAGAGTAATGTTGCTGGAGTTGTTTGTAGTCACTAAAATATAAGGCCGGCGTGGCAGATCCAGGTTTTCCAGCTCGTTCAAAAAGAGAAGTCCGTTTCCGCCGCCCAGATGCAGCTCTAAATCCAGAATGACAGCATCCGGAAGTGATGCCTTTACCATTTCAATTGCTTCAAATGCACTATTGGTAGTGTTGATAATGCGTGTGCCGTCAGTGGCGTCTGAATAGGCCTGAATTTCATCACAGGCTTTCTGATCATCTTCAATCAATAAAATTGTTAGTTCACGTTCCATTTTTCTTTGTTCCATCCTTTGGTAAATTTACAACATAGGATTATTATAGGCATTTTCTCTACAAGAATCAACATAAACAAACAAAATCAAACTAAAAACCAATCACAATTAATCACGTAGATGAAGGAATATGATTGATAAAATGAGGATGTCTTTACACAAAAAAGGGAGAGTGGCCGAAAAATGTTGGAAATCGTGATTTGCAGTTCGGATCGTGCCTTTACAGGGATGTTTGAAGTGAAATTAAAGGATTTTTATGCCTGCCGGGATTGTATTGTATCCGTCAGGAAGTTCCCGGACGGACAGAGCTTCATGCATACATTGGATGACGATCATCCCATGGATCTTTTGTTTTTAAATACGAAGCTTGCGGATATGTCCGGCTTTGTTGTGGCGGATCTTGTCCGACTGTCTGCGACAAAGAAAGACTGTAAATTGATTTTTGTGGGAAGCAGTGAGGATGTATTTCAATCTTTCTTTTATCAGCCCTTATGGTATATCAGAGAACAGTATTGGGAGGAGGATCTGGAAAAAGCGTTGAATCGGCTGTGGGTGATTGATCACAGAGAACGAAGTCTTTTGATTCACGAGGGCAGGTCCACATGCTGTGTCCGAATTGAGAGGATACAATTGATTGTGAGCGACGGGCATTATCTATGCCTTCAGTGCGAGGACAGAAGTTACCGGATTCGTGGCAGTATGGTGCATTATGAGGAGCTTTTGCAGGATTATTATTTCGCACATCCCTCCAAAAGCTGTATGGTGAACTGTGCTTATGTTGAAGCTGTTTCTGATAAGATATTGATGAAGGATGGGAGTCGGATCAACTACAGCAAGGGAAAGAAAGCAGAGGTTAAGCGGATGGTGGAAAGGTATATGAAGGAAATTGAACACTGTCTGTAATATTTGGACACAAAGAAAGGAGCAGGCGAGGAAACCTGCTCCTTCTTAGTTACTGAAAAGTAATTGAGTAACTGAGTAGTTAATTAGATAATTGTTAAATAAAATTGAACTACATACTCACTTTGTACGCTTCCTGCGTTCACCATACGCGATTCAATATCTATATTATACAATTTATTTTCGATTTTGCAAGAGATTTTTGATAAAATCTCATTTTTTTAGGTCAGCGGAAGAAAAACAGGCTTCCGGTTCCGGAAAATAGTAAAATAGCGAAAGCCTGCGGCTGTCAGTAGTTCCGGCACGCGGTCAAAGGCATAACCTGCATGTTCCGGTGCGTGGGCATCGGATCCGACCGTGATGATCTCACCCCCCAGCTGTCTGTAGCGGGAGAGGATCTCTTCCGTGGGATTCGGATGACCCAATCCGTATTTAAAGCCGCCGGTATTGAGTTCGATTCCTTTTCCCATATGGATGAGAGTTCTTAGAATCTCATCGATCACATCAGAGAATTTCTGATAGGAATAAAACCGGTTGCGGTTAGGGCCGTAGCGCACAACATAATCGATGTGGCCATACACATCGAAGTCCGCTTCGGTATGCAGGTTTTCCAGAATGGATTCAAAGTATTCCAGATAGGCAGAATCCTCATCCCGGCCTTCATAGTATTTGTCGTAGTAAGGATCTACGCCGTGAACCACGTGGGAGGAGCCGATGATGAAATCAAAGGGACAGGCCTTTGCCGCTTCATGGTTTTTGGCTGCGATCTGAGGCTGGAGCCCGATTTCGATGCCAAGCAGGATGGGAAAGCGGTTCTGATATTCCTGCTGAAGCTTTTGAACCTCTTCTTTATAAGAAGGAAAGTCCAGCTGGAAAAGATCCGGATCATCGGGATAATCATAATCCAGATGATCGGTAAAACATAAACCGGACAGCCCGGCGTTTTGGGCGGCCAGAATCATCTGCTGTGGACCGGCATCGCTGTCTCCGGAAAAGTGTGTGTGTATATGTGTGTCCCAAAGCATATCAAACCCCTCCTTTTGTTTTTGTACTGTGACGATTATACTATATTTGTTACAGAAATGAAAACGTTTAGTGAAAAAATTAACAAACTCATAGAAAACACTTGAACTTTCGGAAATAATTGGGTAAAATAAAGAAAGCTTGGGACGAGTAGTCCCAGAAGATAACTTATTTATAATTTCTAGGAGGAATTAAGAATGGCAGTAAGAGTAGCAATCAACGGATTCGGCCGTATCGGTCGTCTTGCTTTCAGACAGATGTTCGGAGCAGAAGGTTACGAAGTAGTAGCAATCAACGATTTAACAAGCCCAAAGATGTTAGCACATTTGTTAAAGTATGACAGCTCACAGGGTAAGTATGAGCATGCAGACGAGGTAGAAGCTGGTGAGGATTCCATCACAGTATGTGGCAAGGAAATCAAGATCTACGCTTTCCCGGATGCCAACAACTGCCCATGGGGAGAGTTAAAGGTTGACGTTGTATTAGAGTGCTCTGGCTTCTATACAAGCAAAGAGAAGGCTCAGGCTCATATCAATGCCGGAGCTCGTAAGGTAGTTATCTCTGCACCTGCAGGAAACGACCTTCCTACCATCGTTTACAATACAAACCACACAACATTAAAGCCAACAGATACAATTATTTCTGCAGCTTCCTGTACAACAAACTGCCTGGCACCAATGGCTGATGCTCTCAACAAGTATGCTCCGATCCAGTCCGGTATCATGGTTACTATCCATGCTTACACAGGTGATCAGATGACTCTTGACGGACCACAGCGTAAGGGTGATTTAAGAAGATCCCGTGCAGCAGCTTGCAACATCGTTCCAAACAGCACCGGTGCTGCAAAGGCAATCGGCCTTGTTATTCCTGAGTTAAACGGAAAGTTAATCGGATCTGCACAGCGTGTTCCTACCCCTACAGGTTCTACTACAATCTTAACAGCAGTTGTTAAGAAGGCAGACGTTACCGTTGAGGGTATCAATGCAGCTATGAAGGCAGCAGCTAACGAGTCCTTTGGATACAACACAGATGAGATCGTATCTTCTGATATCGTTGGTATGAGATTTGGTTCATTATTCGATGCTACCCAGACAATGGTTAGCAAGATTGATGATGACCTCTATGAGGTACAGGTTGTTTCTTGGTATGATAACGAGAACAGCTACACATCTCAGATGGTTCGTACAATCAAGTACTTCTCTGAACTTGCTTAATATGAAGTGATTCCCGAAGGGAATTACTTCCCGTGCAGCCCCATGCCGAAGGCATTTTATATGGGCTGCGCTCCCGTATGAAGTGATTCCCGAAGGGAATCGCTTCCCGTGCAGCCCCATGCCGAAGGCATTTTATATGGGCTGCGCTCCCGTATGAAGTGATTCCCGAAGGGAA
>CAMFDG010000006.1 GCA_945949045.1 uncultured Lachnospiraceae bacterium | reverse complement strand
ACCCGGATTTATGACTGCAACTGCTACAAGCCCATCGTCACCAGTGACAATAATGTCTACTATCTGGATGTAGATCAGAACAATGCCCTGGTGCATACCAACATTGAGGCAGACAATCCCATCACTCTGTCCACTGACAGCATTGACCTCTACAATGTATACGGCAGCACCATCTTCTATCAGCGCTACGCCGGGGATGACTCTGCCCTTTGCATGATCAAAAACGATGGAACCGGTTTTCAGGTACTGGCCAGGGGCAATTACTCCAATATCAATGTCACATCCTACTATATCTATTTTACTGACTTTAAAACCAGAGAGGTTTTCTGCACACCAACTGAAAACCCGGGGGAGCTTACGCCTTTCCACCCGGGTGTCGTAAAATAGCTATGTAGATCCTACGCAAAATCGAACAGGGAAAGCTGGTTGGAATCCGGCAGGTCTCCAAACAGGCCCAGATCGCTCATCAGCTCGATCGCTGTCTTGGAAACCTTCGTGCGCTCCCTGAAATCATCTTTGGATAAGAACACTCCATCCTTGGCAGCCTCAGCAATGGCAACGGCAGCATTATCTCCCAGACCGTCAATGGTATTCAGGGAAGGCAGCAGCTTTCCGTCAATAATCTGAAAATGGTGAGGCTTCGATTTATAGATGTCAATAGGCAGAAATTCAAAGCCTCTGGCATACATTTCCTGCACCAGACGCATATCCTTGTAGGTATCCTGCTCCTTCTTGGACAGCTCGTCCTTTCTCCGCTGAAAGTCCTTCATATAGACCTCCAGCTTCTCCTTTCCCTGACACATGAGTTCATAGGAAAAGCCTGTGGCGCGAATGGAAAAATACGCAGCATAGTAGGCCAGGGGATAAAACACCTTGCAGTAGGCGATCCGCCACGCCATCATAACGTAGGCAGCGGCATGGGCCTTCGGAAACATGTATTTGATCTTCTCACAGGACCATATATACCAGTCCGGAACTCCGTGATCGATCATATCCTGCTTCCACTCCGGCCACTTGTCGCATTTTCCCTTTGCCACCATTCCTTTGCGGACCGCCTCCATGATTTTAAAGGATTCCTCTGAATCCAGCCCCATGCTGATCAGATAAATCATAATATCGTCACGGGTACAGATGGCGGTGGAAATCGTTGCCTTTTTCTCCTGGATCAGGGTCTGGGCATTGCCCAGCCATACATCCGTACCGTGGGAAAGGCCCGCGATCCGGATCAGATCCGAAAACTCCCTGGGCTGGGTATCGATCAGCATGCCCATGGCAAAATCCGTACCAAATTCCGGAATTCCCAGAGCTCCCAGCTGGCAGCCGTCCAGTTCCTCCGGAGTAACCCCCAGAGCAGACGTATTCTGAAACAGTGACATTACCGCCGGATCATCCAGTGGAATCTGTGTCGGATCCACGCCGGTGAGATCCTGCAGCATACGGATCATGGTGGGATCGTCGTGTCCGAGAATATCCAGCTTGAGCAGATTATGGTCAATACTGTGATAATCAAAATGGGTGGTGGTAATATCCACCGTCATATCATTCGCCGGATGCTGGATCGGTGTAAAGGTATAGATCTGCTCACCCATGGGCAGCACCACAATGCCGCCCGGATGCTGTCCGGTGGTTCTTCTGACTCCCACACAGCCCTGCACGATGCGGTCAATCTCACAATTTCTTTTATGTACGCCCCTCTCCTCATAATAATTTTTCACATAACCGAAAGCGGTCTTGTCTGCCAGCGTACCGATGGTGCCGGCTTTGAAGGTCTGGCCTTCCCCGAAGATTACCTCCGTATATTTGTGAGCCTTACTCTGATACTCTCCCGAGAAATTCAGATCGATATCCGGCTCCTTATTGCCCTTGAAACCTAAGAAGGTCTCAAAGGGTATGTCAAATCCTTCCTTGGAAAGTGGCTTTCCGCAACGTGGACAAAGCTTATCCGGCATATCGCAGCCGCCCCGCCCCGAATAGGACTGTACCAGCTCGGAATCGAAATCGCTGTATTTACAATGCTTGCAAAGATAGTGGGCATGCAGCGGATTCACCTCCGTAATTCCGGCCATGGTGGCCACAAAGGAGCTTCCGACAGAACCACGGGATCCCACCAGATAGCCGTCCTCATTGGATTTCCACACCAGCTTCTGGGCGATAATATACATCACGGCATAGCCATTGCTGATGATGGAATTCAGTTCACGCTCCAGACGCTCCTGCACGATCTCAGGCAGAGGATCCCCGTACATCTTGTGGGCCTTATTGTAGCAGATATCCCGGAGCATCTGATCCGAATTTTCAATGACCGGCGGGCACTTGTCAGGACGAACCGGAGAAATGCGCTCGCACATATCCGCGATCCGGTTCGGGTTTGTAATAACCACCTCCTCTGCCTTTTCGCTTCCCAGATACTCAAATTCCTTCAGCATCTCCTCTGTGGTGCGAAGATAAAGGGGCGCCTGTTCGTCCGCATCCTTAAAGCCCTGGCCGCACATGATGATGCGCCGGTAGATCTCGTCCTCCGGATCCAGGAAATGCACATCACAGGTAGCCACCACCGGCTTATGAAACTCCTCACCCAGCTTTACAATTTTTTTATTGATTTCTATCAGATCCTCCTCGGAGGCCACCGGGGAATCCTCATCCCTCACCAGAAAGGCATTGTTTCCCAGAGGCTGGATTTCTAAATAATCATAGAATTCCACCAGCCGGGCGATCTCCTCCTGAGGTCTTGCATTTAAGATCGCCCGGTAAAGTTCTCCCGCCTCACAGGCAGATCCGATGAGCAGTCCGTCCCTGTATTTTAAGAACTCACTCTTGGGGATCCTTGGCCTTCGATTGTAATACTTGATATGAGCTAAGGATACCAGCCGGTAGAGATTCGTACGTCCCTGATCACAGGTGGCCAGAATGATTGCATGATAGGTAGGAAGTTTCTGCACATTTTCCACAGAGGAGCTTCCCAGGCGGTTTACCTCATCCAATGCGGTGATACCACGCGCCTTAAGCATCTCAATAAATTTAACGAAAATCTCCGCAGTACAGCCCGCATCATCCACCGCCCGATGGTGATTATCCAGGGACACGCCCAGGGCCTTGGCCACCGTATCCAGCTTAAACCGGTTCAGATTTGGCAGAAGAATCCGGGCGAGACCAACGGTGTCCACGATCGTCGGCCGGCATTCCATCCCCTGCCTCAAGCAGTTTTTCTTGATAAAACTCATATCGAAATCTGCGTTGTGGGCCACCATTACACAGCCCTTGCAGAATTCCATAAACTCCGGCAGCACCTGCTCGATGGCTGGCGCATCGATCACCATGGAATCATTAATGGAAGTAAGCTGCTCGATACGGAAGGGAATTGGAACTTTCGGGTTGACAAAGGTAGAAAATCGATCTGTAATTTTCCCCTCCTGTACCTTCACTGCTCCGATCTCGATGATTCGGTTGCTCTCCGGACTAAAGCCCGTGGTCTCCAGGTCAAACACCACATAATCCCCGTCTAAAGACTGGTTCCCGCTGTCCGTCACAATATCCTTTAAATCATCCACCAGGTATGCTTCCACGCCGTAAATGACCTTAAAGTCCTCATTTCCCTCGACCGTATGATTGGCATCCGGAAAGGCCTGCACGTCGCCGTGGTCCGTAATCGCAATGGCCTTATGTCCCCATTTCATGGCCCGCTTTACAATATCCTTGACATCCGAGACTCCGTCCATATCACTCATCTTGGTGTGACAGTGAAGCTCCACCCTCTTTTGGGCACTGTTGTCCACACGCACCGTCCTGAAATCGGCCGTCTTCTTAATTCCGACGATAGAACCGATGGTCAGATCACTGTCAAATTTATCAATAGTGGCAACGCCCTTGACCTTAATGAATTTTCCTGTTGAGATTCCCTTCAGCAGCTCCGGAACATCCTCATTTTTCGCAAACACCTTCAGCACAATGGTATCCGTAAAATCCGTCATGGAAAAAATAATGATGGTTTTCTCATTTCGAATCTCTCTCGTATCTACGGACAGAACCTCTCCGCGGATGACCACCTCGCCGATAGGGCCGTCAATCTTTTCGATTGGGGTTGGTTCCTCCTCAAAATCTCTGCCGTACAGCACATCCGGGTTCATGGATTTATTTTGATGATCCCGCTCAAACTTTCGGCGGAATTCACCCTTTTTCGTATAGGCAGTCGTTCTTTTTCCAGCTTCTGACTTCGCTGTCTGCCCGGACTTATCCACCGGCTGTCCGCCGGCGTCGGCCTTTTTCTCGAATCCCCCATCTTTCCCGGAGATCACAGGCTCCTGGTTTCCCGCCGGTTCCATACCTGCCTCAGCACCCTGAGACTGAAGTACCGAACGAACACGTCTTGAGATCTCGGCAACCTCCTGCTCAATCTGTATTTCAGAATTTTTCCGGTACTTGCTCTCCTGGTGCTCCCGGAGCACCGGCGTGATAATAAAATCCATCCCGCAGCGCTCACAGACCACCTTTTCCAGAAATTCCAGAATTTCATCACTGCGCTCCCTGGCAATGATGGTATCATCCAGAATTAGTTTCATATGCTTCGGCGAATCGAATTCCATCTGGGCGGTCCGAAGGGCATTGTATTCCAGGATGCTGTAGGATTCCAGCTCATCCAGAATACTGTCTCTGTAAATTTCCATTAGTGACTGGGGTGTATACTGTTCTGACAATTCAAAAGACTCAATCACAGTGACCCAGATCTCCTTATTTTTGAAAATCTGGGAAGCAATCTCCTTCTCCAGCTGCCAGATATTCTTTTTAAAGATCAGTCTCCTGGCACGCAAATAAATGCGAATGTGTGTATATTCACGATTCGCACTGATCTTTGTCACCTCTGCCGTTTCTAAAAGACCCTGCAGCTCTTCAGAAAGCTGCAGGGTCGGAAAAGCCTCCTTGAAAGCCTTTGCCATTCTTATTCCTCCCAGTTCTCCAACTCATGACGAAGCTCAGACAGCAGCCTGTCCTCCGGAACCTTCTTGTAAACCTCCCCATGCTTGATAATGAGACCCTCACCGATACCACCGGCGATTCCGATATCCGCTTCCTTTGCCTCGCCCGGTCCGTTCACAACACAGCCCATCACTGCCACCTTGATATCCAGCGGAAATTCCGAAACCATGGTTTCCACCTGATTTGCCAGTTCAATCAAATTGATCTTGGTTCTTCCACAGGTCGGACAGGACACCACCTCGATGCCACCCTTCCTGAGCCCCAGAGTCCGTAAAATCAGTTTGGCAGATTTGATCTCCTCCAGGGGATCTCCGGTCAGGGAAACCCGTATGGTATCCCCAATTCCCTGATTTAGAATCAGTCCCAGGCCAATCGCGGATTTAATATTGCCACTGATAATGGTTCCGGCTTCCGTGATTCCCACATGCAGGGGATGATTCGTCTTTTCCGCAATCAGCTCGTGGGCCTTCACGCACATCATCACATCCGAGGATTTAATACTGATTACCAGATTATCATAGCCCATATCCTCAATCAGCTTCACCTTATCCAGTGCGCTCTCAACAATGCCCTCTGCCGTGACGCCGTGGTATTTCTCCACCAGTTCCTTCTCCAGAGAACCACTGTTCACACCCACACGAATGGGAATATTACGCTCTCTTGCCGCGTCCACCACTGCCCGGACCCGCTCTGTGCTTCCGATATTGCCCGGATTGATCCTGATTTTGTCCGCTCCGTGCCGGATGGCCGCAATAGCCAGCTTATAGTCAAAATGGATATCCGCCACCAGCGGAATCGTGATCTGCCTTTTTATCTCCGTCAGAGCCTCCGCAGCCTCCATGGTGGGCACTGCACAGCGAATGATTTCACAGCCGGCCCTGGTGAGCCTGTGAATCTGCTCCACCGTAGCTGCCACATCCTCTGTCCTGGTATTGGTCATAGACTGGATGGCGATGGGATGGCCTCCGCCGATGATGTGTTCTCCGATTTTCACTTCTCTTGTCTGATTTCTATTCATACTTCCCTCAATCTCTTTTTTTCATATCGTTTTGTAAGGTACTCAAAGAAAGCCGCCTAGAAAAGCTTCCTGATATCATTGAACAGCACCACAAACATAAGGCCGAATAAGATCACCAGCCCCACAAGGTTCACCATGCCCTCCTTGTTGGGGTCGATACGCTTTCTGCGGATTGCCTCCACGATCAAAAACACCAGACGTCCGCCATCCAGTGCCGGAATCGGCAGCAGATTCATCACGCCGAGATTTGCAGACAGAAGAATCGCCCAGTTCAGCATATTTAGGAAGGCCCAATAGTAACCGTCTGTCTGGACAGATTCCTGGAACACATCCCCCACGTTCTTGACAATACCAACAGGACCCATCAGTTCATTGGCAGATACCTTGCCGGTGATCAGCATACGAAGGCTCTGAATGGTAGAATAAATCCAGTACCGCAGCTCATAAAAACTGTTTTTCAGATTTATGAGAATGTTTCCCTTTTCCCGGATATTGACGTTGTAGTTGATTCCGTAGAGATACCGGCCGGATTCCTGATCCAGCTTTGGTGTGAAGGTGGTCTCGTATTTCTTTCCGTCACGGAGATAGGTGATCTCCACCGTCTCTCCCGCATGGAAGGTAGAATAATAGCTGATCTCCCTTGCAAAATGAATGGAAAGATGATTGATTTTTACGATCTCATCCCCCTCTTTCAGTCCTGCCTCCTGCGCCGGAAAACCATCTGTCACTCCGGTCAGAACCGGCTTATCATAGCCGATACAGCTCATGAGAATAAAGGCAAAGACAAAGGCCAGAATAAAATTAAAAAACGGCCCTGCAAAGACAACACTCATCCGGGCCCATACGGATTTTCTGCCGAAAGCCCGTTCATCCGGAGACTCCTCATCCTCACCCTCCATCATACAGGCTCCTCCAAAAGGGAAAAGCTTAATGGAATACTTGGTCTCTCCTCTCCGGATCCCGCAAATCGTAGGTCCCAGTCCCAAACAAAATTCATTGACCTTCACCCCGTTTGCTTTCGCCAGCAGAAAATGTCCCAGCTCGTGGAAAAGAATCACAATACTAAAAATGAAAAACGCAACAACAAAAGATAAAATTCGTCCAGCCAAATTACCACCTGCTTCCTATCCATTCATAGGCTTCTTTCTCAGTTTCCAAAATTTCATCCAGATTCGGATGCTCTTTAAATTCACACTGCTCCATTGCGTAGGCAATGATCTCCGGAATCTCCGGATAGTTGATCTTATGCTCCAGAAACAGCGCAACGGCCCGCTCGTTGGCCGCATTATACATGGTGGGCACATTGCCCCCTCTGTCAATTGCCTCGTAAGCCAGTGCCAGACCACGGAACGTATCCAGATCCGGCTTTTCAAAGGTCAGCGAAGCAATTTCAAACAGATCCAGCTTTTTCCCTGACAGGGTTCTCCTTCTGGGATAATAAAGTGCATACTGAATCGGCAGCCGCATATCCGGTGTACCAAGCTGTGCCATCACCGCTCCATCCTCGTACTCCACAGCCGAGTGGACAATGCTCTGAGGGTGCACCATTACCGTGATCTGATCCGGATTCACATGAAACAGCCATTTTGCCTCCATGACCTCCAGTCCCTTGTTGACCATGGTGGAGGAATCAATCGTCACCTTTTTCCCCATAGACCAATTGGGGTGCTTAAGGGCCTCTTCCGGTCGGACACTCGCAAGCTCCTTTTTTGTTTTCCCGCGAAAGGGACCTCCGGAAGCCGTCAAAAGAATCCGGTGAACCGAATTGTTTTCATTGCCCTGCAGGGACTGAAATATCGCGCTGTGCTCACTGTCCACCGGAAGGATATCCACACCATGCTTCTTTGCCAGCGGCATAATCAGATGTCCTGCGGTCACCAGGGTTTCCTTGTTGGCAAGTGCAATCGTCTTTCCTGCCTCAATAGCCGCCATCGTCGGCCGGATGCCCAGCATCCCCACAATGGCTGTCACCAGAAGCTCTACCCCCTCCAGCGTTGCCACTTCGATAAGTCCCTCCATCCCGGAGCGTACCGGAATAGCGAGATCTGCGGTGCAGATGCGTAGATCTTTTGCCTTTTCTTCCTCCCAGACAGCCACCAGGCTCGGATGGAATTTGCGCATCTGCTCCTCCAGAAGCACAATATTGCCCCCGCAGGCAAGAGCGGCAACCTCCAGATCCTTATGCTCCTCCACTACGGACAAGGTCTGCGTCCCGATGGAGCCTGTCGATCCCAGAACTGCAATCTTTCTCATAATTTCCTCCACTTTTGTCTCTCCTGTTTTACAACATATGAAGCGCCAAAAAGTAAATGATCGGTGCTGTGATAATCATACTGTCAAAACGGTCCAGAATGCCGCCGTGTCCCGGAATCAGATGACCGTAATCCTTGATATCATAATTTCTCTTGATGGCCGATGCCGTCAGGTCTCCCACCATAGAAATAAGCCCGGCAATTGCCGCAATCAGCGCAAGAATTCCGATTTCTGCCCCGGTCAGTGCCATGGGGCCCCGGAAAATAAAACAGTACAGCGCGGTGAGCAGTGCCGATCCCAGGACGCCGCCTACCGCTCCCTCGATGGACTTTTTCGGGCTTAACTTCGGTGACATCTTATGCTTTCCGATCAGCATCCCCACACAGTAGGCACAGGTGTCGCATCCCCAGGAACAGAAAAACACCAGAAACGCCAGATACAGCCCATTTTCCAGCATCCGGATCTGATACACATAGGACAGCATCACCGCCACGTAAAACACGCCGAAAAAGACAGCCATCACCTGATCAGCCTTGTACTTCGGATAGGAAAATACATAAATAAACATCAATAGAATCATAAATCCCATAAACAGCATCAGGATATCCGGCAGAAACGTCCACTCCAAATTACAGTAGAATACAACCGCCGCAAGATATCCCGCTAGCGCAAGAAGAGATTTTTCCACCTGAAACACCCGGTACAATTCAAACATCCCGATACAGGATACTACCAGTGTCGAGAAAAGCAGCACCTCTCCCCCGGAAACGATCAGAAGGATTGCAAGAATCACTAGCACGATTCCGCTTAAAAGTCTGGTTTTAAACATATTTCTGCTCCTTATTCCTCCGTGAGGCCGCCAAACCTGCGGTCACGATTATTATACGCTCTGATGGCCTCTTCCAATTCCTTTTTGTGAAAATCCGGCCAGGGCACATCTGTAAAATAAAATTCCGTATAGGCAAGCTGCCACAGCAGATAATTGGAAAGCCGCTGTTCCCCACTGGTTCGGATCAGAAGATCCGGATCCGGCAGATCCCTCGTATCGAGATAGGAGGAAAAAACCTGCTCATCAATAGCATTTTCCGAAAGACGCCCCGCCTTCACATCCCCGATCATATGACGCATGGCACGAAGCATTTCATCCCGGCTGCCATAATTGATTGCAATCGTCAGATTCAGACCTGTATTGGAAGCAGAGGCCTTCTCCAGCTCGCTGATCCTGGTCTGGAATTTTTCCGAAAGACGATGGAGCTCTCCGATGACCCGGACCCTCATATTATTTTTATCTGCGGTCCTGACACAGTTTTTCAGATAGCTCTCCAAAAGCTTCATCAGTGCTTCCACTTCGCTCTCCGGACGGTTCCAGTTCTCCGTGGAAAACGCGTAGAGCGTCAGATACTTGATCCCAAGCTCATCCGCTGCCTGACATACCGTCTCCACATTTTTTGCACCAATGGTATGCCCGTAATTGCGTGGCATCCCCTTGCTCTTAGCCCATCTTCCGTTACCGTCCAGAATAATTGCAACATGCTTCGGAATATTCATAGTACACCTCAAACCTTTTATCCTGCCAAAAAAGGGACATCTGCCAGCGGCAATGTCCCTTGCAAACATTATACAGTAAGAATCTCCTCTGACTTGGCATCCACTGCCTTGTCAATCTTCGCTACGTAGGAATCCGTCAGCTTCTGAATTCCATCCTCCAGATCCTTGATCTCATCCTCGGAAATATCCTCTGCCTTTCCGATCTTCTTAAAGTGATCCATCGCATCTCTTCGAATGTTGCGTACAGCCACCTTCGCGCCTTCGCCCTTTTTCTTAATGTCCTTTGCCAGTTCCTTACGCCGTTCCTCCGTAAGCTCCGGAAATACCAGACGGATCGTTTTTCCATCATTGGTTGGGTTAATTCCAAGATCCGAACTAAGAATTGCCTTCTCAATTTCCTTCACCATGGATGCTTCCCATGGCTGAATCTGAATCATACGCGGCTCCGGAACACTGACATTGGCAACACTCTGAATCGGAGACGGTGTGCCGTAATAGTCTACACGAAGCTTGTCCAATACATGGGGATTGGCACGTCCTGCGCGGATGCCTGCGTATTCTTCCTGCAGATTGGCGAGGGATTTCGCCATCTTATCTTCAAAAACTCCTAATCTCTCATCCATCTTTTTCTCCTCCTGATTTTGACACATCCTAAACAGTGACCTTCGTGCCGTGGAACCTGCCATTCACCGCATTCACGATACTGTCTGTTTCATTCAGCCCAAATACATACATCGGGATTTTGTTTTCCATACACATGACAGAAGCTGTCAGATCCACCACAGCAAGCTTCTGATCAATGACCTCCTGAATGGAAACCTCATCATATTTCTTTGCCTCGGGATGGGTCTTCGGATCGCAGTCGTATACCCCGTCCACAGCCTTAGCCAGATAAATGCCCTCTGCCTCGATCTCGATGGCACGAAGCACCGTAGCCGTATCCGTTGAAAAATACGGGTGTCCTGTACCACCGGCAAAGAATACCACCATATTATGCGCAAAATATTTATTTGCACGATCCTTTGAAAAAAGCTTGGTCATGGAACCACACTCAAAGGGTGTCAGCACCGCAGTCATCATACCTACGGAACGGAAAATCTCGGAAACGTAAATACAGTTCATAACCGTGGCCAGCATGCCGATCTGATCGGCCTTTGTGCGGTCTATGGTCTCACTGGTGCGTCCACGCCAGAAATTCCCGCCACCGATGACGATTCCCACCTGCACACCGGAATCCACCAGTTTCTTGACCTGATTGGCAACCACCGTAACTGTCGGCTCGTCAAAACCGGTATGCTTGTCACCGGCAAGAGCCTCCCCGCTGAGCTTCAATAAAATTCGCTTCATGCTAATCCCTCTCCTGTTATTCTATTTGCCATCAAAAAGTCCCTGGACATCCACCTCAGCATAGCACTGGGAGCAGAATCCCTCAATCACAGCACCATTGTTGATCTGTACGGAACGGGACTTGATATTGCCCATGATCACTGCGGAAGTATCTACAACCACCGGTCCCTGCACATCAATATCTCCCTTGATAGCACCGGCAATAACAGCAGATGCCGCAGAAATATTTCCGATGATCACAGAGCCTGCACCGATCTTCACGGTACCGGAGCTGACAATTTCTCCCTCGATCTTAGCCACATCTGCAAAAAACTCTGACGCAGCGCTGTTACCATTGATGTTGCCTGTAACCACAAGTTTTCCGTTACAGGTTACATTACCATTGATCGTACCCTGGATGTTGAAGGAACCATCGGAAGCCAGATCTCCGGTCAAAACCGTTCCGGCTGTAATCACAGATGTCTCATCTGCAACAGCTCCTGAGTGAATCGTATTCATCGTTGTATCCATTGTTTTTTTCTCCTCATTCATCATTGGTGCCGGTGCACTCTGCGGCTTTTCTGCCGCGCGGCTCATAGGCGGAAGCTCTGCTTCAAGCGTCTTTTGTGCCGGTGCATCCTCATGCTTCACCTGATCCAAAAGCCCATCCAGCTTAGACAGCTCAGACTTCATGTCAACGTTATTTCCCAAAGAGTTAACAGCCGGATTTTCTGCCATCTTCTCCGGCTTGTCCGCTCTCTTGCTCTTTGGTGCATCCGTTCCCGGCATCATTTCCTTTGCTGCCTGGGAAAAATCCTCTTTAAAATCCTTAAATAAACCCATCGTGCTTCCTCCATGTTATTTTTCTTCAACACTATCAGCATTGATATATTGAATCACCTTTGTATGCTCATCAATCGGCAGAATTTCGGCCCCCATTCTCTGAAGCGACTCAATAAGCGGTCCAAGAGCCTCCACCGTTGTTGACTTATCCTCTCCGTCATGCAGGAGCACGACAGAAGTTTTATAACGGGATACGCCGGACGTCACATTATCTATGACTTCTTCAGCCGTATAGCGGCTTCCCGTATCCCCCGCCGAAACATTCCAGTCAAAATAGGTAATGTCCCGCTCATTCAGTACACGAACAAAATCCTCCATCGGCACATTGCTTGTCCGATTGCAGCTTCCTCCCGGAAAACGATAAAACCGGCTTTGTTCTCCGGTCACCTGCTCCAGATAGTCCGAAAGCTTAACAAAATCCTCCTCAAAAGCCTCCTCTGAGGCATACACCTCACTGTACCGATTGGAATAGGAGTGCATTCCCAGCGTGTGCCCCTCCTGAACGATCCGCCTGTACACCGGCTTCATCTCCTTCGAGGAATCACCGGAGACAAAAAAAGAAGCCTTCACACCATATTTCTTCAAGACATCCAGGATTTTGCCTGTATTGGCATTAGGGCTCCCATCAAAGGTAAGATATACCTTATGCTTATCCGAACTGCCGGCCAGATTATCCGCTGAATTGATTCCGGATCCTGTGATCTCTGATGCCTGCTGTACCTCCGTGGCAGGAGGCTGCACTGTTTCTGTCTGAAGCACCTTCGTGTCCGCAACATGGGACTGCCCGGAAAGTCTGTCCACTTCGTGACGAAGATATACGACCTGAACGGACAGGATCACAATAGCAGCCATTGATATGATCATCCAGATAATAATCGAAAGAATGATTCCTGTTTTCATGCGGTTGATCCGGTTGCGTCTCCGGCGCTGCTGCCAAAGCTCCTGATCTTCATTTGTATCCATACTATTCCTCCGTCAGGATATATCTCTATCTATTTTAACATATTTTTGATTCTTGTAAAGGTATTTACGAAATCAAAAAGAAAAAGTAAAAGCAAAAGCCCCTGCAATACAAAAGCTGCACTGCAGGGGATATCAATTCTTTATCTTCGCACAATCCGATTATGCGTTCATCTGTGCGGCAACTTCTGCTGCAAAATCCTCGTTCTTCTTCTCAAGGCCCTCACCGGTCTCAAAACGAACAAATCTCTTCACGGAAACCTTGGTTCCAACTTCCTTGGATACCTGCTCAAGATACTTAGCAACACTCTGCTTTCCATCCTCAGCCTTTACGTATACCTGATCTACCAGACAGATCTCCTTGAATTCCTTGTTCAGACGTCCCTTGATCATGCCATCGATCACCTTAGCCGGTTTCTGGGATTCCTTCGGATCATTTGCGATCTGAGCACGAAGAATTTCCTCCTCATGCTGCTTGTACTCATCACTGATTTCAGCCTCGGTCACATACTTCGGATTCAGGGCTGCAATCTGCATTGCGATATTGGTCAGTGCTTCCTTCACAGCATCATTGACCGTGTCAGTCTCAGCCTCAACAATAACACCGATTCTACCACCACCGTGTACATAAGATACCACGCACCCGTTCTCTGCAGAAACCTTCTCGAACCGACGGATCTTCAGGTTCTCTCCGATTACTGCAACCTGCTCAACCAGAGCATCGTTGACCGTCTTAGAGTTGTCCTCATTCCACGGCTCAGCCATGAATGCATCGATATCAGCAGCGCCTGTAGCTAATGCCTGCTTTGCAACAGCGTTAACGAAGGTTTTAAACTTATCATTCTTTGCAACAAAGTCAGTCTCAGAGTTTACTTCTACAACAGCAGCAGTCTTTCCATCCTCAGATACCAGAACAGAGCAAAGACCCTCTGCAGCAATACGGTTTGCCTTCTTCTCAGCCTTAGCCTGTCCGTTCTTTCTTAAGAACTCAACAGCCTCGTCCATATTTCCATTGGTCTCATTTAATGCTTTCTTACAATCCATCATACCTGCGCCGGTCATCTCACGCAGTTCTTTTACCATTGCTGCTGTAATAGCCATCGATTTTTTCCTCCAAATCTATCGTCGATAAATGAAATTATGCCTCTACTGCTTCCTCAGCGACATCCTCGCCTTCGTAAACAGCATCCTCTGCTGCGCCCTGATTTGCCTCTATGACAGCATCTGCCATCTTAGAAACAATGAGCTTAACGGCACGAATTGCATCGTCGTTACCGGGGATCACATAATCTAACTCCTCAGGATCGCAGTTCGTATCAGCGATACCGATGAGAGGAATACCTAATGTATGAGCCTCCTGTACACAGATACGCTCCTTCTTGGGATCTACGATAAAGATTGCATCCGGAATCTTCTTCATCTCCTTGATACCACCAAGGTTCTTCTGAAGCTTCTCTAACTCTTTTTTCAGCGCGATAACTTCTTTCTTGGGAAGTACGTCAAATGTGCCATCCTCCTCCATGCGCTCGATATCTTTTAATCTCTTGATACGGCTCTGGATGGTCTTGAAGTTGGTCAGCATACCGCCTAACCATCTCTCGTTTACATAGAACATTCCGCAGCGCTCTGCCTCAGTCTTGATGGCATCCTGTGCCTGCTTCTTGGTTCCTACGAAAAGAATGGTGCCGCCCTGTGCAGCAATATCAGAAACTGCATCATAAGCCTCATCCACCTTGCCTACCGACTTCTGTAAGTCGATGATGTAGATTCCGTTACGCTCTGTGTAGATGTACGGAGCCATCTTAGGGTTCCATCTTCTTGTCTGGTGTCCAAAATGAACACCTGCCTCCAGCAACTGCTTCATTGAAATTACGCTCATTTTTCTTACCTCCATTTGGTTGTTTTCTTCCATGTACTTCCGATTAGTAAGCCACCGGGAAGCGTATATCCGGCACCGGCCACCTCCGTACATGTGATTAATTAAACTAAAAGCCTTTGGAATTATATCATACCAAAGGCTTCCTTGCAAGAATATTTTATGATTTTTCCGTCAAAATTTTTGCAATCTCTTCGTAGGACATTCCCTTTTTGATGAAAAAGCTTCCCACACGAAGTTTTTTCGCGTATCCATGATCCCCCATATAAATTCGGAACTCTTCCGCATCCTCCACCAGACCCTTGTCAAAAAGCTTTGCGGCAACATCTCTGCAGACCTCTCCGTTCTTCACGTTGATCGCAATCCCGTCCTCCGAAGCTTCCTGTTTTTCTTCCTGCAGCTGTTTGTGTTCCTCTGCCTGTGTGGATTTCCCGGAATTATCTGTTTGCTTCTGTTCTGAATCCTCCTGCGTTTCTGAAGCTTTCTGCGTATCCGAAGCCTCCTGCGTATCCGAAGCCTCCTGCGTTTCTGAAGCTTTCTGCGTTTCTGAAGCTTTCTGCGTATCCGATTGCTCTTTCGTGTCCTGCTGCATAACCATGCCAAGCTCCGATGCCCGCTCCATAACCCTTTGATCTGTCATGACTCCGCCCTTTGCCTTCAGCGCGATCATAAGAATAATCACCGTCACAAGAATGCCCACACCGCATCCTCTGAGATAATATTTAAGCTTCACCTGTCTGTTCCCCTTTATATAATCCGATTACCAGCCGCACCTCGCCAAGTCCCAGCCCCAGCTGCCTTGCAATATCAACATCTGTCATACCCTGCCTGCAGAGCTCTAAGATGCGGTCATTGTGATTGCCGGCCTCATCCTCATCCGCTGACAGTTCCTCATCATCCAAAGGCTTCTCCTGCTGTTCTTCCCTCCCCTGGGGGTCTGTCTTCTGCTCGATATCCCTTGCCGCATCCACCAGATTCTGGAGCACATCATGTTCCGTCGTTTTCATAGTATCCGAGAACTGTTGAAGGCTGGCAGCCAGCTCTGTCAGTTCTTTGTGCTTGTCCTCCAGCATATTATAGAGGAAAAGGATCTCGTTGTGGGTCTTATTCATAGCTTCAATAACCGTGTTTGAATACTCACTCACCGCCATAATCTTCTCGTTGGATTCCTTTTCCAAAGCCCTCTTTGCAATTTCAAGGGTATCGTCTGCAAGTTCGTCAATGGAATCCTCAATTTTTGTATCTGCATCTGACAGCAGCCTGTCCACGATCATGTTCAATTGTATTTCACTGAGTCCGGCAATCTGTTCCATCTCCTTATTAGACAGCTTCTCCTGAATAAAAAAACTGCCGAAGATAAGGACGATTCCCACAAGAATCAGTGTGATTTCTATACCAGTCATATCCTAACCTCAAATTTTAATATCAAAGCCTCTGCTCTCCTTACGGACGATCCGTCCGGCATCCGGCTTCTTTTTTTCTTTCTTTCTCACATTCCCCTGAGAACTGTAGCTTCCCTTCCCCTCATCCTTCGCATCTGCATCGTTATGTGCCCGGTCACTGCCTTTCGAATCCGTCACCTGATGCCTTAAAGTATCCTCTCTCTGATCCACCTGTTTCTGGATATTCTGCTGGTCTGCAAGAGGTCTGGCATCCTCCATGCGCCGGATATTTTCCACATCTCCGGTTCGCTGTATCATTGCATAATCAATCGGTCCGATTGCCATAGGCTACTCCTAATCTGTTAAAATATTCATATACGGTCCCATCTTTTTCCGCATTTTTAAAAGGGCCTTGGTATGAAGCTGTGACACCCTTGATTCTGACACGGAGAGAATCTTGCTGATTTCCTTCAGCGTCATATCCTCATAATAGTAAAGCTCAATAACCCGCCTCTCCTTTTCCGTGAGAAGCTCCAGGGATTCGGCAAGCATGGTCTTAAGCTCTGCCGCCTCCACCACGTCCTCCGGTCCTCTGAACCGTTCGTTGCTCCCCGGCTCAAAGGAAGGCTCCGGTCCGTTTTCCTCGAACTCATTCAGGGAAACCACATTCGTCACCTTGAGCTGGGACTGCCAGTCGCACAATTCCTCCCCGGACAGCCCAAGCTCTTCCGCAAGCTCCTCATCAGTAGCCGTTTTGCCGGTTCTCATCTCCACCGCTTTGACCGCCTCATCCAACTGACGCTGGCGCTTGCGCACCGTCCTTGGAATCCAGTCCATCTTGCGGATCTGGTCCAGAATTGCCCCACGGATCCGAAGGCTGGCATAGGTTTCGAATTTCACGTTCTTTGTCAGGTCGAACTTATCAATGGCATCAATCAGTCCAAAAATACCATAGCTGACCAGATCCTCGTATTCTACATTATTGCCCAGATACATACTGAGTCTGCCGGCTACCAGCCGGACAAGCTGGGAGTATTCAATAATCAACCGCTCTCTCAGCTCCTGGGTCGGTTTTTTTCGGTATTCATCCCACAGTTTTTCTTTATCAACAGCCTTCATCTAACCCGCTCCAAGTGATTTGTTTACACACCGGCATCATCCTGCTTCGGATTCTCCTGCGATGCTTCCTGTCCGTCCTCTGCCTCCTGCTGTTCTTCCCCGTCAGCCTCTTTACTCTCTTCCTGATTCTCATCCGTCTGCTCCATTTCAGCAAAATTCTTGTCCAGAACCAGCTGTACCACACAGCCCAGAACATAAAATATGAGAAGCACCACCAGAAGCTGCCAGGTGAACCGAAGGAGAGGCAGATGACAGTAAATGGAAAAGATACAGTCAATCAGTCCTGCGGTCAGCATAATCATCGCCGGCACTGCTTTTGTTTTCATTGTTTTCTCCTATATGACCTTTGATCCCCTGCCTACCGATTTGATCAGGAAATCTCCGTTTTCACAGTTCAGCTCCACCGTTCGTCCATAATTCAAACCGGTATCCTCTGCGATCAGAGGAATCTGAAGCTCCTTTAAAAGCTGTTTTGCAGCCTCAGCATTCCTCTCGCCGACGCTGCCAATGGAGGACAGCCCGCTCATCTCAAACATGCTGGCTCCCCCTGCAATTTTGGCAACCAGCTTGCGCTTCGTGGCCCCCGCCTCCAGAATCAGGCGGAGAAGCTCCCGGATGCCCGTATCTCCAAATTTGGCAATATTCGTATTATTTTTCAGTTTTGTACTGTCAGGCAGCATATAATGGACAAGTCCGCCAATCTTCGCAGCCGGATCATACAGTGTCAATCCGATACAGGAGCCAAGACCCAATGTTGTAAGAGTATCCGGAGCCCGTCCGATCTTTAAGTCTGCCATACCGACCTTAATGATCTCTCCCATCTTCTCTGTCTCCTATAGTGTAATACCAAGGGAAGACAGAATTTTTGCGTAGGAATTCTCCTCCGGCATCAAAATAAAATAACCGTTAATCATCTGTTCATCCCCAAACTCTGTCTCAATCAGCAGCGCATTGTTTCCATACTGTCCAAACTGGATTGCCGGTACACTTAAGATCGCCGCCGCCATATCCACTGCGATATAAGGAACCGATGGTGCAATCGTCATATTCGTCATGCTGGAAAGCGCGGACAGATATGATGCCGCAATGATATTGCCAATCTCCTTCAAGGCGGAAAGCTCCATCTCATTGAAGGGGTCATCCTTCCCCGTTGCGGTTCCCATCAGACGGTCCACCAGATAATGAGCAGAATCCATCCGCATCAGGAACATCATACTGCCCGATATATCATGAGTCACCTCAAGAAAAATACCGACGATGATCTCATCCTCCGGGCAGATTGCAGAGCCAAGCTTGGAGGCCTCCATCAGCTCCACCTTCGGGACATGCATATCTACCTTTTCATTGATCATGCTGGCCAGTGATGTCATAGCATTTCCTGCTCCGATATTGCCGATTTCCCGCAGCACATCCATGTACATCTCATTGACATGGTCCAATGTAAAATTTTCCATACTTTCCTCCAATAACCATTTATAGTGAGGCAGCACCTGTGAACCTGACTGCTGCCTCACTATATTTCCATCATAAATTATACATTATCCTTTTCATCAATAATTGCATTGATTTCAAACAGGGAAATTAACTGATCCCCATTCTTTCCGATTCCGTTGATAAATGTATCCTTTGCATGGCTTGAACTGATATTGTTAGTCTCAATCTGGTCTTCCGTGAGATTGACCACCTCGTTCACTGCGTCCACCATCACGCCGAGAGATCCCTTGTCCTCAATTTTGAGGATGATGATCCTGGAGGCCCCTGTAATCACATCGTCCTCCAGCCCCATCTTTTTTCGGATGCTCATCACCGGCACGATCTCACCGCGCAGATTGATGATTCCTTTAAAATACGGCTGTGCCTTAGGCACCCGCGTGATTTTCTGCATGCGGACAATATTATCAACATAGCTGATATCGATTCCGTACTTCTCACTGCCAATCTGAACAACAATATACTGCTTTACCTGCTTATCTCTGCTTTCAATTGCCTCTGTTTGATTTGATGCCATATCCTTACCCCCGTTACATCAATGTATTGACGTCAAGAATCAGTGCAACCTCACCGTCTCCCAGAATGGTTGCGCCACTGATCAGCTTGTTGCCGTTAATGTATTTGCCAAGAGACTTGATAACGATTTCCTGCTGTCCCATAAGGTCATCCACAACAAGTCCCACCTGGCTGTCTCCGCGTTTCACAATGACAACCGTAAGGTTCTCAGGATCCTTCTCCCGGGGCTCAATATCCAGCAGCCTGTCCAGACGAATCAGCGGGATCACACAGCCTCTGAGATGGATGACTTCCTTCGCCTCCACATACTTGATATCCGTAACCGGAACACTCTCAATATTGGCAATGGATGCCAGGGCAATGGCATATTTCTCATCCCGGACAACTACCATCAGGGCCTGAATAATAGCAAGTGTCAATGGAAGCCGAACCGTAAATGTGGTTCCAACCCCCAGCTTGGTACGAACCTCTACATCGCCGCCCAGCTGCTCGATGTTGGACTTCACAACGTCAAGTCCGACACCTCGTCCGGATATATCGGTAATCTTCTTTGCCATAGAAAAGCTCGGCATAAATAAAAGATCAATAATCTCCTTCTGGGACATGGCATCTGCCTGCTCCTGCGTCACGATACCACGCTCGATTGCCTTACCCTTAACTGCTTCCGTGTCGATACCGTTACCATCATCTCCCACCTGGATAATGACATTATTGCCTTCCTGGTAGGCATTTAAGAAAATGCTTCCAACCTCAGGCTTTCCTCTCTGCACACGGACTGCGGTATCCTCAAGTCCATGATCTGCGGAATTGCGGAGCAAATGCTGCAGCGGATCTCCGATCTGATCCACAACCGTACGATCCAGCTCGGTATCCTCACCGGTCATAATCAGCTCCATCTTCTTGTTCAGCGATCTGGAAAGGTCACGGATCATACGTGGGAACTTGTTGACAACGCTCTCAATCGGGACCATTCGTACCTTCATCACAGACTCATGGAGGCTTGTGGTAATCCGCTCCAGGTATTCAATCTGCTCATGGAATCCCTGGTTGTTAAAGCCACCCTCCTCCGTGGAGCCGATGGAAACCAGACTGTTCTTTGCAATGATCAGCTCGGATACCTGATTCATCAGAGCATCCAGCTTTTCAATATCCACACGGACCGTCCGGCTCGTGGCCGGCTTTCCGCCGGACGGCTTCTTTGCAGGAGCCTGTGACTTTGCCTCCGGCTTCTTCACTTCCGGTTTCTTTATCTCCGGCTTTGTCTCTGCAGCCACGGCTGCGGGCTTTGTCTGCCCCTTCTCTTCATCCTTCGCGGAGAAATCCGTCAGTTCTTCGCCCACCACATCCTCAATCTCAGATACGTTCTTTGCGGCAAAAATCACCTTGTCCAATTCCTCCGGTGATCCCACATAAAGGCTGAAATCAAACTCAAATTTCTCATCCTCGATATCCTGTGAGCTGGGACGATAAACAAGAATTTCACCGATCTCCTCAACAGCACGGAACACCAGAAACGCACGGGCTGCCTTCAGAAGACAGTCTTTTCGGATGATCACCGTGATTCCGTAAATATGTAATCCGCTGTCCTTGGCCGTCATGACCGCATCCCGCTCGCTGTCCGTCAGGTCAATCTTTCTGTATTTCCTGTTATCCGCGTCATCGGCAGCAGCCTCTTCCCTGGGGGCTTCCTGCGGTGTCTCCTGCGGTGCCGGCTCCTTTCCCTCTGCCTTCGCCAGGAAATTGTTCAGTTCCCTGATGATGACCTCGTTATCCTCTTCACCCTCGTCAGAGCTTGCCTTGATATTCTCAAGATATCCGTCAATGGCATCCAGACACTTAAAGAGAAGATCGATCATCTGGCTGTCCACTTTGATGGTATCGTTGCGTACCTCCTGGAAAACATTCTCCATATCATGGGTCAGGTGCTGCATTCTCTTAAAGCCCATGGTGCCGGCCATTCCTTTTAGAGAATGGGCCGCCCGGAAAATCTCATTAATGGTATCCTTATTATCCGGCTCCTTCTCAAGCTCCATAATGCAGTCGCTGAGTGTCTGCAAATGCTCTCCGCTTTCATCAATAAAAATCTCTAGATACTGGCTTACATCCATGCTATTTTACCCCCACATTTTTTGTGATTGTTTTCGCAACGTCTGTCAGAGTTACCACCTCATCCACGGCACCCGCTTCCGCGATCATCCTCGGCATCCCGTAAACCACACAGGAGGCCTCATCCTGTGCGATCACATGCACCTGCTTGCTTTTCGAAAGAGAAAGAATCCCATTCGTACCATCAGCCCCCATGCCCGTCAGGACAACACAGACAATTTCATCATAGCCCGTCCTGGAAAGAGAGTCATACATCACATTGGCACAGGGCCGCAGGCCTCCAATGGGCGGCATGTCGCTAAGTGCAATCCGATGAACTCCATCGTTTCCCCGGACGACCTCCAGATGCCGGCCTCCCGGTGCAATGTAAACGTGGCCCTTTTCCAGGGGTTCCTGGTCCACTGCCTCCGTCACCGTGATATCGCTCAGTTCGTTCAGCCGATCCGCCATGGATTTGGTAAATCCCGCCGGCATATGCTGAACCAGAACCATCGGTGCATCCAGATTCTTGGGAAGATACGGAATCACACTCTGAAGTGCCTTTGGTCCTCCTGTCGAGCAGGCCAGGGCAACCAGCTTGTTTCCCGCTATGGACTGCTTATGTGCCCTGACGGCCGGCTTTATTGCAGCAGAAGCCCTTCTGGGACTTCTCAGGGGTATTCTTACAGTTCCGGCGTCAAATACCGTATTCAGAACCGAAAGAAGGTTCTTTTTGAACTCCTCACCCTTGGCCTCGATGACATTGGTCGGCTTCTGGATAAAGTCAATGGCACCGCGCTCCATGGCCAGAATGGTAACATCCGCCGAATTCAGAGTGCTGACCACCACCACATTTGCCTGAATGTGCTCCCTCTGGAGACGCTCCAGTAGCTGCAGCCCATCCATACGCGGCATATTGATATCCAGAACAACCCCGTCATAGCTTCTTGTCTTCAGCCTCTCGTAGGCCTCCAGACCATCTCTGCAGTAATCCGTTGCTTGATAATCAGAATCTGTATTGATTATATCACACATGATTCTTCTCATGAGTGCAGAATCATCAACTACTAAAATGTTTTTTTTCATTCTCTACCCTACTTCTTTCCTGCGAAGCTTTCTTTCTTCCTCAAAAACGAAACGCACAATCCTTTCACGAATCTTGAGATCCCGGAAAATGAACTTCACACGCTGAATATACATATTCCTGACTGTGGGATGCTCCTGGACCGCAACTACCTGACTCACCAGGTAAAACACCTCATCCAGTCTCTCATTTTTCAGATGAAACGACAAGAGAAGATAATCCCCCCTCTGGGGCAGACGTTCTGCGGAAAAGCGGACGCCCCCTCCACTGATATCCTGAATCATGCCCTTATAAGGCTTCTGCTCCTCCTCAACCCCGCCAAGGGCTGCAATAATCTCCTCCGTAGTTTCCAGTTTTGCCATCTCCTCTGTGATCTCATAATACTGAAGCGGAACCACATAATCGATCCGGAAGAACTCTCTTCTCTGAAACTTCTCCGGCGCCGTTGTTATCCGCACCGAAAGGAAATAAAGATTTCCCTCCTTATACCGCTTCTGCACCCTTCCGTCACACTGGTACATACCCCCCTTCGTATAGAAGACAAAATGGCATTCCGCCCCCATCGGAAAAAGAATCATTTTCCCTCCGCTGAAGGGCATCTCAATCTCCAGATCGGTCTCGGAGGTCTGATCACAGACTCTGCTCTGATACAATGCCGCCTGTTCCCCACCGTTTCCCTCTCGATTCATCTGATGAATGAGCTTGATATCGATTTTATCTCCCGGTCGAATCACATTTGATAGCTTCATAAATTTTCTCCTATTTTCTGCCCTGAAGTAAACTGGAAAACAGTTGTCCGATCCCCCAGCGCGGTCTTATCTGATTGTGTGTACCGTTTAAGAGATTCCCTGTCAGTACCTCAAAGGCTCTGGAGGACTTTGCCTCCGGATCCAGCATAGATACCGGTTTCTGCTGGCGTACAGCCTTCTCCAGAACCGAATCCTGGGGAATCATGCCCAGATAATTTAAACTTCCGTGAAGGAACTTGGAAACCACGGAATTCAGCTTATCGTATACCGCCTGCCCCTCTTCCGCGGAGGCCACCCGGTTGGAAACAATGTGAATCGAGGTTCCCTCTCCCTGAAAGCCCGGATTCCTATACAGTGTCTTAAGAAGCGAGTAGGAATCCGTCAGTGAGCTGGGCTCCGGTGTGGAAACAAGAAGCACCTCCGGGCTGGCCAGCACAAATTCCAGCACCTGATCGGATATTCCTGCTCCAGTATCTATAATAATAAAATCTGCCAGATCATTCAACTCCTCAATTGCCTTTACAAGATACATAATCTGGTCCCGGTCCAGATTGTTAAGTCCCATGATCCCTGAACCGCCGGAAATAAACCCGATTTCCATAGGTCCCGGCGTGATTACCTCTCTGATGCTCTTTCCCCGGTAGATAAAATCCGAAAGATTGAAGCGGGGAATGGCTCCGAACATGACTTCCACATTGGCAAGACCAAAATCAGCATCGAAGATCAGCACTCTTTTTCCCTGTCTCCGAAGCTGCACCGCCAGATTGACCGACAGGTTGGATTTGCCCACGCCGCCCTTACCGCTGGTCACCGTAACCACTCTCGCACTGCTTTTCTGCTCGGCATTATGCATTTTTATCACATTTCGTAGCTGCTGTGCCTGATCCATTAAGAATTGCCTCCTAGTAACTGCTTTACAATCTTTTGGGTATCAAATACCTCAATGTCGTCGGGTACATTCTGTCCGTTGGTGGCATAGGACAGGTCTGCGCCGGAATACAGCTTCACATTCAGCAGATTTCCATACGCAGTGGTCTCATCCAGTTTGGTAAAAATCAGCTTATAATCGGCGATCTCATGGTAAATATCCACGATTTCCAAAAGATCCCGGTATTTCGTAGTCGCAGACAGCACCAGATAGGTTTCTGTCCGGTATTTCGGGTCCACGCCCTCCAAAAGCTGTCTGATATCCTCTCTCTGGGACTCATTTTTATGGGAAAATCCGGCTGTGTCCACAAACACCAGATCATAATCCTCAAATTTTGCAATGGCAGCATTCAGATCCTCTCTGGAATACACAATTTCCATAGGTGCATCCAGAATATTGGCATATACGGCCAGCTGCTCCGTTGCTGCGATCCGGTAAGTATCCGCCGTGATAAAGGCCACCCTTCTCTCATATTCCACCTTGTATTTGGAGGCGATCTTGGCAATTGTCGTTGTCTTTCCGACTCCGGTGGGACCGATGAAGAAAATCACATCCGGCCGCTCCCCGGAAAGCTCGATCGTCCTCGGCTGTCCAAAGCGAAGAATGAGCTTCTGGTATACATTGGAGAGGATGGTATCTACGCTGCTTCCCGGCCGCATGAATTTCTCGATCTCATCCAGGATCTGATTGACATATTTCTCATTCACTTCATTTTTAATCAGCGTATTATAGAGAATCCGTACAAAATTCAGTTCCTCTGAGGATGGCTCAGAAAGAGCCTTATCCCTCTTGTCCTCTTTCTTCGCCGTGCCCAGGGTTTTTTCCAGCCGGTCAGACAGATCCTCCAGACGCTGCTCGAGCTTACTCTCCTCCGGCACTTCTTTTTCCGAATTGGTTTTCGGACGGCCAGAAGGTACAAAGGCCGGTTTTTTCTCCTGCCTGGGAATCTCGATCTTTTCATCTGCCGCCAGATTAATCGCCTCATGACCTTCCGTGGTCTTTCTTGGCATGTTGTGAAGCTGTGAGGCAAAAGACTCTCTCTCCTCCATGGCCGCAGTCACCTCATAGGTCGAGCTTTTAAAAGCCCGGAACAATCCCTTGGGTTTGATTTCCTTCACGTTCATAATTACCGCGCCGGAACCAAATTCATTTCGTGCCTTCTCAATAGCCTCTTCCTTTGTTTTTCCCTGAAATTTATTAATCGTCATTTATGCTGTCACCATCCCTACTGACTGCAGCTCCACATCAGATTCCACCTCATTGTAGGATACCACAATCAAATCCTTGAAATAGTCCTCCGTCAGTTTTTTAAAGTACATCCGCACGATGGGCGAAGTCACAATAATCGGGCTCTTCCCCAGGCTCTCCAGCTTCTGGGTCTCTGTGCCCACGGAGTCCATGATTGCCCTTGTCTTCTCCGGATCCAGCGTAAGATACGCCCCCTGCTCCGTCTGCTTCACCGAGGACATGATCTCCTGCTCCACTTTCGGATCCAGCGTGATGACCGATGTGGTCTCATTCGCCGGAAAATACTTGCCGGAGATGGCCGGCTTTAAGCTCTGCCTTACATACTCCGTGAGGACATCTGTATCCCTTGTAGTCTGGGCGTGATCCGCCAGCGACTCGCAGATGGTGAGGAGATCCCGGATGGAGATACCCTCCTCCAGAAGATTCTGCAGAACCTTCTGGATTTCTCCCAGTCCCAGAAGCTTTGGTGTCAGCTCATCCACCAGTACCGGATTGGATTCTTTCAGGTTGTTGATCAGATTCTGGACATCCTGTCTGGTGAGCAGCTCTGCAATATGACTTCGGATCACCTCTGTCAGATGGGTCGCGATGATGGAAGGCGCATCCACTACCGTATAGCCAAGACTTTCTGCCCGCTCTCTCTGAGCCTCCGTGATCCAGATAGCCGGCAGATGGAAGGAAGGCTCGAAAGTCGGGATACCGGTGATCTCCTCCTCCACATATCCCGGATTCATGGCCATATAATGGTCAAAGAGAATTTCTCCCTCGGTGATCTGAACGCCCTTGATCTTAATGATATACTGGTTCGGATTCAACTGAATGTTATCCCTCAGACGAATAATCGGAACCACAGTTCCCAGTTCCAATGCAATCTGTCTGCGAATCATCACGACGCGGTCCAGAAGGTCCCCTCCCTGGTTCACATCCGCAAGAGGAATGATGCCATATCCGAATTCCAGCTCGATGGGATCGACCTGCAATAGAGAGACCACATTTTCCGGCTTTCGGATCTCCTCGGCCTCGGTTTCCGCCTGCTGGACCTCCTCCTCGATGGATTCCTCCCCGATATCCCTGCTGATGCTCTTTCCCGCAATCAGAAAAGCCACACCCAGGGCGATAAAAAGCACCGGATTCAGCGGCGTAGCAATTCCCAGGAAAATAATGACTGTACCGACAATGTAAAGTACTTTGGGGATTCCAAACAGCTGCTTGACCAGAATGCCGGAAAAATCAGCCTCATTGGAGCCCTTGGTGATCAGGATACCGGTAGCCAGGGAAATCAGCAGGGAAGGGATCTGGGATACCAGACCGTCACCGATGGTCAGAAGACCAAACTGCTTGATGGCATCTGCAAATTCCAGTCCCTGGTTCATAACACCCATGATGGTTCCGCCGATGAGATTGATAAAGGTAATGATGAGACCCGCGGTGGCATCTCCCTTCACATACTTGGTGGCACCATCCATGGCACCGAAGAAGGAAGATTCCTTCTGGATCTTTTCCCGGCGGTGCTTCGCCTCCTCATCGGTGATAGCCCCGGTGTTTAAGTCTGCGTCGATAGCCATCTGTTTACCGGGCATAGCATCCAATGTGAATCGTGCCGTTACCTCGGATACACGCTCGGAACCTTTGTTGATGACGATGAACTGGATCAATACCAGTACGATAAATACGATGGTACCAACCACCATATCTCCGCCGCCCACAAAGCTTCCGAAAGTCTTTACCACGTTACCCGGATCTCCGGTGAGGAGAATCAGACGGGTCGAGGATACATTTAAGGAAATACGAAAGATGGTTGTAAACAAAAGCAGGGTCGGGAAAAAGGACATATCCAGAACCTCCTGCACGAACAGCACATTAAACAATATGATCAGTGCGATGGAGATATTCAGTGCCAGCATGACATCCAACAGAATAGACGGAATCGGAACAATAAAAAATATAATGGCGCAGAGCAAATACAAACCTACGCCGATATCCGCTTTCTTTAACATGCTGCACTACCTCCTTTCTGGAATCTTTTCCCCTTTTAGCTCCTTAAACCCTGTTCTGAGCCTTATATACGAATACAAGAACTTCCGCCACCGCCTGATACAGTTCCGGCGGGATCTGGGCACCGATGTCTACATTTGCATAGAGCATCCGGGCCAGAGGCTTGTTTTCTACGATTTCTATCTGGTTGTCTTTTGCGACCTCCTTGATCTTCTGGGCGACGAAATCGGCACCCTTAGCGATGACGATGGGTGCGGGACTGGCGTCGGCATCGTATTGGACAGCGACCGCAAGATGGGTCGGGTTTGTGATGACCACATCCGCTTTCGGTACGTCCTGCATCATACGTTTCTGGGAAACCTCCTGCATCTTCCGGCGCTGACGTCCCTTAATCTGCGGATCTCCCTCGGTATTTTTATATTCGTCCTTGACCTCCTGCTTGGTCATCTTCATATCATCCTTGAATTTGAACTTCTGGTAAGCGAAATCTGCAATGCCGATGACCAGATAAACCAGGCTGATTTTCAGACCCACATCGATCACAAAGTTTCCCACAAGCCCAACTGCCTGCTTAAGAGAAATATCATAGAGTACAAAAAGCTTGCTCTCATTATCCCGAATGGCAGTGTATGCGATATAGACAATGATCCCTACCTTAAAAATGGATTTCACCAGCTCAAACAGGGAATCCTTGGAAAACATCCGCTTAAACCCATTGATGGGGTTAAACTTGGACAGTTCCGGCTTCATTGGCTTAGCGGACACCGTCCATCCTACCTGAATGATACTGACCAGAAGGGCCACGGCAAAGCCGAATATAAGAAACGGAAGCATTGTCAAAAGCATCTGTATGAGCACCTGATAGATCAGGGAGGAGGCTGCCGCAGCGGACATACTGCCCTCGTTAATCTTCACAAAATCAGGCATATTCCCATAGATCAGATCGAACATGCCTAAAAACTTCTCCCCTACATAGGAGACAAAAACCTTCAGGCACAAAAACAGAACAATAAGACCAAAGGCGGAGCTTAATTCCTTGCTTCTTGCGACCTTACCCTCTTTTCTGGCATCCGTTAATTTCTTCTGGGTTGCCGGTTCGGTCTTCTCACCGCCCTCTCCGTCCTTTGCGAACCACTGGAGGTTATAAGCCAGTATTCCTTTATTCAGATATCTTTCAGTACATGCCTTCTCCAATGAGCCTCACCATAGTCTTAATCTCAGTAAAAATAAAATCTGCAATGCTGGGCAGAAAATAAACAGTGAATAAAAGTACCACAAAGCCTACCAGAATCTTAAGCTGCATACCAACGGAAAACATATTCATCTGCGGTGCCACCTTTGCCATCACGCCCAGCACGCAGTTTAAGATCATGATGCAGGCAAAAAACGGCAGAAATATGCGAAATCCGATCACAAACAAATCTCCCATATACCGGGTCATCGCATTTAACAGATGATCCCAGGCAAATTTCTGATGGGCGATCGGTATGACGGAAAAGGAATCCGAAATAGCCCGAATCAGGTAAGAATGCAGGTCCGTACAGACCAAAAGCAGCAAGACCAGGTAATAGTATAGATTTCCGGTCAGTGTGGTCTCCGTCCCCATGTCGGCATTGAATTCCGTGGCCATGGAAAGGCCGATATCCATATCAATGATATTGCCGGCAAACAGCACAATCGAACTGCAGATGTTGGCCGCAAGGCCGATCAAAAGCCCCGTCATGGCCTCCTTCACGATTACCACTGCGTAGCCGACCACACTGGCATAGGTGAGCTCGGGCCTTTCCACCACATTGAAGAGCATCAGCGAAAGAATCGCCGAAAGGCCGATTTTCACCTGATTGGGGATTCCTCTCTGTCCCAAAAAGGGGGCCACAAACACAAAGCAGGAAATTCGAACCATAATCAGGAGAAAGTATTCAAAATTATCCAGTGTAAACGTAAAGTTCAACATACGCTATCCCAGACTCAGATAATAGCTGAAATCCGACCAAAGCCGCTCGATCAAACCGCTCATATTATTCATCATCCAGGAGCCACAGATCATAAGTGTAACAAACACTCCGAGAATCTTCGGTACAAAAGTCAGCGTCTGCTCCTGAATGGAGGTTACTGTCTGGAAGATACTGACGATCAGTCCGATGACCAGTGAAACAATAAGCAGCGGAGCCGAGGTAATGATAATCGTATAAATGGCATCTCTTGCGATATCCAGTACCGCTTCCTGTGTAATCATATGAACACCTCCTAGTAAAAGGTCTTGACGAGGGAACCAATCACCAGATTCCATCCGTCTGCCAGAATAAACAAAAGTATCTTAAAGGGCAGCGAGATCGTCGTGGGCGGAAGCATCATCATACCCATGGACATGAGTACCGAGGATACCACCATATCGATCACAATAAACGGAATATAGATTAAAAATCCCATGATAAAAGCCTTGCGCAGTTCGCTTAAAATAAAGGCCGGAACCAGCGTGGTAAAAGGTACATCCGTCAATTCCTCTTTGTCGGTGTAGGTCTCCCCTGAGATCTGAACGAACAGATCCACATCCTTGGTCTGCACCTTCGCATCCTCTATCATAAATTCCCGGATTGGCTTCTCCGCCGCCTTCACAAACTCCTCCTGGGTAATCTCCCCCCGGTCCAGAGGCTGAATCGCCTCCTGATTGATCTGCTGGAAGGTTGGCCACATAATAAAAAACGTCAAAAACAGCGCCAAGCCAATCAGAATCTGGTTTGGTGGCGCCGTCTGTGTTCCGATCGCCGTTCGGACAAAATGAAGAACAATGATAATTCTCGTAAAGGAAGTCAGCATGATCAGGATGGCCGGTGCCAGTGAAAGCACTGTCAGCACCAGAAACATCTTAACCGGCGTCGATATCGAGCCATTATCATTGTTGTATGTAATAGACAGACCATCCGTATTGTCATTATGGTCTGCCGCTTGTGTATCCTTCGGCGTCAGATCCGTAATGCTGTCGGGATCCATGGAAGCTCCAAAGGCCTTCGCCGGAGCCGCCATACATAATATTGTTGAAATTAACACCACACAGGCAAAAATAAAACTTGCACTGCAGTAAATCTTTTTCAATCTGTTCATACTAATCCTGCTTCTTTGGTAACTTTTCCTTCAGCTTTTTCATCACATCCGAAAAACTCTCCTGTGAACTTTTTGCTTCTTCCTCAAAGGAAAAATCCTTAAGTTCCTCCCTGGAAAGCTTCGCCAGAAGATGAATCTCATCCTTGCCGATGGCAACCACCAGATACTGCGTTCCCGCCTCGACGATGCTGATCATCTTATTGTTCCCGACCCCGATGGTTTCCACAATATGCAGATTTTTGTGATGGCCCTGTCCCTTCTGGATCGACCCCATCCATCTTGTAACAAGGTAGACCAAAAGCAGGACAAAAGCAAATATGATCAAAGCTCCAATAAGCTGTAGAAAGCTTTCCAGAGCACCTGACAATAATATATTCATAGCTGCCGCCTACTGCTGTTCCTTTTTCGTTGCATTGACAATTTCTGTGATACGCACGCCAAAGCTCTCCTCGATGACCACAACCTCGCCCTTGGCCACATATTTGCCATTGACCAGCACATCGATTGGTTCTCCGGCGATCCGGTTCAGCTCGATGATTTTTCCCGGACCGAAATCAAGGATATCGGAGATAGATTTTGTAGTACGTCCCAATTCCACGGTTACCTCCAGCGGTACATCCATAATGAGATCAATGTTCTCCGGCTGATAGCCTCCTGTATTTCCACTGGAAAATGCGGTAAACTGTGCCGGCTGGACATTTACCGGCTGACTCATAGCCTGCCCCATCATTGGCTGGCTCATGGGCTGCCCCATCATCGGCTGGCCCATCATTGGCTGCCCCATCTGTGGTGCACCCATCATCGGCTGGCTCATCTGGGGCTGGCTCATCTGGGGCTGACTCGGCTGCGGTGCAGGTGCCGGGGTCGGTGCAGGTGCCGCCTCCTCTGTGACGTTCTTGGTATCCATTTCCATCGTCTCAGTCACGCCGGCACACATTTCCCGCGCAAAGGAAATCGGATAAAGCTGCATGATCTCGCTGTCCACAAGATCCCCGATCTCCATGTGGAAAGAGATCTTAACAAAACGTCCGGAGAGAAACGCATCAATTTTCGTTTCATCCACATTCTCTGCCAGATCCACCAGATCCGACTTTGGCGGGCTGATATCAATCTTACGATTCAGCATAGACGAAAGGGATGTGGCCGCGGATCCCATCATCTGGTTCATGGCCTCGCTGATGGCGCTCAGGTGCAGCTCTCCCAGTTCCCCGTCCGTATTGGTTCCGTCTCCGCCCATCATCAGGTCCGTGATGATCTTGACATCCTTTTCCCGAAGCACCAGAATATTGCTTCCATCCAATCCCACCGTATAGGCGATCCGGATAAAAACACAGGGCTTCTCATATTGGGCTACGATATCATCCCAAGTCGCATAGGATACAACCGGAGTAGAAATCTCAACTCTGCGGTTCACCAGTGAAAAAAGCGTGGTCGCGGCTGTACCCATACTGATATTGGCAATCTCCCCGATCGCGTCCTTTTCCGCATCGGAAAGCTCACTGTCAGCCACTGCCGCCGTCCCCGTGCCCGGGTCATTCAGCAGTGCGTTGATTTCCTCCTGCGATAATACTCCATCCATACTGTTATTGCTCCTCTCTGATCACCGAAGTGATCCTGACCGCATAATTGTCACCTGAAGATCCAGGCAATGCTGTAAACTTACGAATATTTCCCACATAGACATCCAGTTCATCCTCCACCCCGCGGTCCAGGCGGATGATATCTCCCCGCTGCAGCGTTGCGAAATCACTGACGGAGATCCTGCTGTTACCGAGCACCGCCTTCACCGGAAGCTTTGCTCTCTGGATCAGAGACTCAATTGCCTCTGTATAATCTCTGTCATCCTGCTCCTGCATATTGGAATACCAGTACTTGGTATTCAGCTTATCAATCACATCCTCCAGCGTAAGGAACGGAAGGCAGATGTTCATGAGTCCCTCCACATCCCCGATCTTCAGATTGATCGTGACGATTGCAATCATCTCGCTGGGGGAAATAATCTGGGCATACTGGGAATTGGTCTCAATCCGCTCCAGACGCGGATGAATATCCACCACATTTTCCCATGGTTCCTTAAGAAGATTGACGCAGACAATCATAATCCGCTCAATGATCAAAAGTTCGATTTCTGAGAACTCCCGGACCTTGTCCATGGGCTCCCCTCTTCCTCCCAGCATCCGGTCCACAATGGTATACCCAAGGTTGGATGCCATTTCAATAATGATATTGCCCTGAAGCGGGGCAAAATTCACGATGCCAAGAAGCACCGGATTGGAAAGTGCATTGGAAAACTCGGAATAGGTGACCGCCTCCGAATTCATTACCTCCACCTGCACATTTTTTCGGAGGTATACAGGAAGGTTCGTCGAAAGTAGTCTTCCGTAGTGCTCAAAAATAATCTCGAGGGTCCTCAAATGCTCCTTGGAAAACTTGGAAGGGCGGGCGAAATCATAATTCTTCACCTGTTGTTCATTATTATCTTTTATGTCATCTACATCAAGCTCACCTGTGCTCAGTGCCGCAAGCAAGCTGTCTATCTCATTTTGAGATAATACGTCACCCATCAGTCCTTCACCACCTGTAAACTACTGCTCATTCCCATCCTTATTCGGATGTTGACTCGGAAATATTCACCCCGATCACATAGTCCCTTCCGAAAAGCTCCTGCATATCGGATAGAATCGTCTCACGGATTTCCTCCGTCTTTGCCTCAAAATCGTCATACGTATAGGAGCCAATCACCTTAATGATATCATTCTTGATGGTCTCATCCTGATTGGTCAGAAACTCCTGCGTATAAGTCTTGTAGTTATCACTCTTTTTGTTCAGGACCAGGGATACGGTAAGCACCGCATAATGGGCTTTTCCATCCTTTCCCTGGGAGAGGCTGGTCATGATTTTCTCACCGCCGTTTACCTTGTAGATTTCCTGCTCATCAATTGGAACACTGGTGGTTCCGTTGGCTGCGCCGCTGTTTAAATCCAGGTCAATGGCTGAGCATACCTTCTCGATCAGCGTATTCGCCTTCTTTGTCTCCGGCAAAACCGAGAACATCAGGATCGCCGTCAAAACAAAGTTGGCAAAGACCAGTGCAAGTATTAAAACTGAAATCAGATTCTTTTTCATTTTCCTGCCCTCTATTCTTTAACATCCGAATTATAGGAATTATACACCTTAATCTCCACGCGCCGGTTACGGGCCCGTCCCTCCGGCGTTGCATTATCCGCCACCGGAACATAGTCCCCCCGCCCGGCAAACTTGATATATTTGGGATCCAGCTTCTCATTCTTCCTGAGACGTTTCGTCACAGCTAATGCCCGGTACACGGAAAGCACCTCATTGCTCTCATATTTGGAGGAGTTGATGGGCACATTGTCTGTATGTCCCTCCACCTCTATAATGTGCTTGTCATATTTCTGCAGGATCCTGCCGATCTTGTCCACAATGGGCTTTGCATCCTCTACCAGGTCTGCCTTGCCGGAATCAAAGAGAATCGCACCGTTCAAGTTGAGCTGCACATATTCCGCATTGAAATCCACATCAATCTGATCCGAAAGGCCGGCAGCCTTCACATCCTTCTCAATCTGCTCTGCCATCTTCTCAGACTCAGACAGCTCCTGCTTCTTGTATTCCTCCTGAACGGAGTTCTTGCCCTCAGTCTGCTCATCGCTGTCCTCTGCAGCGGAATTTGCCATCTCGTTATAATAGGAGTCCAAAAATTCCAGCTGTCTTACACCGGCGGAAATCATCTCACCGTCTCCAATGCTGGAGCCTCCCGCCGGAAGAATGCTGATCTTGCTCTGCATGGATGCCACAACCTGCTGCAGCTTATCCGCATCCACCGTAGACATGGAAAACAGAAGCACGAAGAAACACAAAAGCAGATTCATCAGATCGGAGAAGGTGGACATCCACGCCGGCGAGCCCTTTGGCGGGTCCTCTGGTCTCTTCTTCGCCACTATTCCTCACCTCCGGCCTGTTCGCCTCCCATTGCCTCTCTGGAGGCCGGTGACAGGAAGGATTTCAACTTTTCCTCAATCACTCTGGGATTCTCTCCCGCCTGGATTGACAGAAGTCCCTCAATGGCAATCTGCCGATTGACCACCTCTAAACTGTTGTTGACCTTGAGCTTGGCCGCGATGGGCGCACAAAGCCAGTTTGCAATCAATGAACCATATAACGTGGTGATCAGGGCCACCGCCATCTGCGGTCCGATCGCCGACGGATCATCCAGCTTATTTAACATGTTGACAAGACCGATCAGAGTACCGATCATACCCCAGGCCGGGCCCATCTCTCCCCATTTTTCCCAGAAAGCGATGACATTCTTATGCCGGTCCTCCAGACACATGAGATCTGTTTCAAGTATTCCACGGACCAGCTCCGGATCCGTTCCGTCAACCACCAGCATAATGCCCTTTTTCAAAAATTCGTCCTCAATTCCATTAGTTGCCTCCTCCAGAGCGAGAAGACCTTCCTTACGTCCCACATTCGACAGGTCGATGATCGTTTTGATGATCTCCGCCGGATCCTTCGTATTATCCTTAAAGGGAAGGGAAATGGATTTGAGTCCCGTCAGGAAATCCTTGAGTTTGAAACTGCCTAAGGTACTTGTAATGGAGCCACCGATGGTAATAATTACAGAGGCAAAATCAATAAAGGTACCAAAGGCGGAAATGCCACCACTGTTGATAATTCCGTATACCACAAGGACCATGCCAAGTACAATGCCGGCAAGAGATGCTATGTCCATATTCTATCTACACCTTCTACTTTCTTTACTTCCGGGCCCAAAACACCCTTTATATGATTTTACTAAACTTTTGACTTCTTGTCTACTTTCTTTTTGTGGAAAAAAGTAAAAAAATGATGGGAAATAGCAAAATTACTACTTCCCATCCCTTATTTGCCGTTATTTGCCGGATTTAACCGGTTTTATCTCTTCAGATTGATCAGTTCCTCCAGCAGAGTATCCGATACCGTAATAACTCTCGAGTTTGCCTGAAAACCTCTCTGGGTAACAATCATATCCGTGAACTGTCCGGAAAGATCTACATTGGACATCTCCAGCTCACCGGAATTGATGGTACTTCCGTCTGCGTTGACCTCCACGCCAATGCCGTCGAAATCGCCGGAGTTCAAGGTTGTCTGGTAGCAGTTGTTTCCTACCTTCTCCAGACCGGAGGCATTGGAAAACTGTGCCACTGCCAGCTGTCCTAAGAGCTCGGTATTACCATTGTCATAGCTTCCGTATATTTTTCCCTCCAGATCAACAGAAAGGCCGATCATGGCTCCAAGCTTCTTTCCTGTTCCGTCGCCCCGCACGTCTCCGTTTTCAATCTTAAGGGAGGATTTTCCTTTCTTACTGGTATTCTGGGAGAGGGAAAAATCCACCTCGATATCCCGGAAATTACTCTTTCTGTCTACGCCGTTCTCCGTTGTGGTATAACCTGTGGAAAGGGCGGACATCTTAAGGAGCTGGCTGGTGGGCTTATCCGTGCCCGTAGTCGCGTTACCAATCGAGACGAACTGTCCCTCGTTTGAATCATAGGTCATGGTATAGCCGTTCTTGCCATTCTCGCCCCAGATGGAAGCAAGCTGCTGGTTCTTCTGGGTCTCATCTGTAGGAAGAATGCTTTTTCCGTCGGAATCCAGAATATCCGTCAGGGTGATCTGATACTGCATACCCTGACTGGCCTGAGCATTTTCTACCGGCTTCACCGCAAATTTCGCATTGTAGGAATATCCCAGATCGTCAAAGAGACCAAGAGACATTACGTAGCCGTCCTTACTGGTTACATTGGTATCCTCCTTGTCCAGGACACCGCTGACGCAGGCCTTTGTGGTAGCCTCCGGATTGGAGTTCTGGTTCGCCGGAGACATCACCTGCAGCGGAGATACCAGATCCTTGCGGATCTCTCCGGTAGTTCTGTCCACCTGCCAGCCCTGCACCGTATATCCGGTAGAACTCATGCACAGATAACCGTTGCCGTCTACATAAAAGGATCCTGCACGGGTAAAATACTTGCTGGTTCCGTCACTCACGATAAAGAAATTGGTCGTCTTGCTGTCGGAAAGTTTCAGGTCGAAGGCACGTCCCGTGGTCTCCGAAGAACCTGCACCCGTAATATTGATCGTGGTGGATGCGGTATTGACGCCAAGTCCTACCTGTTTGGCATTGACACCGCCGGTACCCTGGGCTCCGTTTCCGCCGGATGCCGTAGAAAGGGTCTGGTACATAAGCTCGCTGAAGCGAACGCTGGATGCCTTAAATGCTTCCGTATTGACATTGGCGATATTGTTACCAATGACATCCATTCTCGTCTGATGTGTCTTAAGGCCGGACACAGCAGAGTACATTGATCTCATCATAATACACTGTCCTCCATCATTCCTGCATAGAGGGCGTCTTCTCATCGGCTTCTTCTGTCAGTCCGAAGCCATAGCTTCCTTGAAAGGTCCAGCTACATGATCACTGCGCCGTCTATGTTCGTAAATACATTTGATTTTGTTTCCGTCTGATCCATTGCAGTAACCACCGTCTGGTTGGGAACATTGACAATAAAAGCAAGGGAATCCACCAGTACCAGGGATTCATTGATGCCCTTTTCCTTTGCCTGCTGCACACCGTTTTCCAGTCTTTTGCTCTGTTCACTGGAAAGACTGATATTTCTGCTGGAAAGCCTTGCGGCTGCATGCTTGGAAAATTTAAGGCTGCTGTCAATGCCAAGCGCCTTGTTCTGCTGTTGCAATAGAACATCTTTAAAGGATATATCGGATGTCTTTGCCGAATTGTTAACATTTTTCTGCGGAAAATATTGATCGGTTACCTGCTCGATGGACGAAAACTGCTTTGCCATCACGTTCATACAGCTTCCTCCGCATCCGTTTCCTCCACATTTTCTGTGGCACTCTCTGTCTGTTCTTCTTCCTCAGCCGGCGAAAGCTCTGCAATCTTCTTCTCGTAATTCTCCAGCTTTGTCAGAGAATCCTTATCGATAAACTGCTGTTCATAGGAGGTCAGCCCGTCATACATCTCGCGAATCTGCTTCACAGCCTGCTCATAAGAGGAATTGATATTTTCCAGATCCGGAAGCTGTCCGATCATACTGTCAAAAATATTCGCCATACCGATGGCCTCATAATATTTCTCGTCTGCCACCGTATCCAGGTCGTCAATGGAATACAGTCCGTCATTCACGCTGAGCATAACCTTTCCATCATCCTGATATCTAACATAGTCAACCACACCGTCCACATAGCTGGTTCTGCCGGTCGCCTCATCCGTCGGCTTAAGGATCACATACTTGCCCACCAGATCATTCGCCATGGTATTCTGCTGGGTGCTCTGCATGGATAAGGTTGCCTCCAGCTGCGAAAAGGTTGCAAGCTGTGCCACATACTCCGTATTGCTGGTAGGCTCCAGTGGATCCTGATACTGCATTTCTGCACACAGAAGTGTCAGAAACTGATCATAGCCAAGGGCCGATCCCTGGGCCTCTGTCTTTTTCGTATCCTTCTGTTTTCCATACTTATCCAGAAGGTTTGCATCTACTGCACCGGTAACATTTCCTGTTGATGCCATTTCTACTCCTTTCTACGCGGTCAGATCAACGGAATTTCCGTTGTCCTGCATAATCTGCGCCGCAAGTGCTTCCTCCTGGGAAAGTTCCCCTTCCAGCTCCTGTGGCATTGTCAGATTCAGATTGCGCCTGCGGGAAACCTGCTCCTGCTGCCGCTCTCCCTCTTCCTTCTGTCTTTGTTCATTCTGCTCGAGATTCTTCTCAAATTCATGGGACGCGACGGTTACTTCTACGGCATCCACCTTCACTCCCGACTGGTTCAAACTCTCCTTAAGTTCTGCCACCTGAGATTCCAGTGCTGCCTTGACTGCCTCATTCTGAGCGGCAATCGTCGCATGAACGGACCCCTCTCTGGCGGAAACCTGCAGATAGATCTTACCAAGATTTTCCGGATTCAGCTGCATCTCCATGGAAGAGCTTTCCTGGGAAAGGCTGACCTTCACGTTCTGTGCGATCTGTTCAATCAGATCCAGTGGATTCAGGGAAGAAAACGTGCTCTCCGAAACCGGAGTCTCCATCGAAAGCTGTGCCTCCAGAGTCTCCGTAAAAACTGTCACGTTCTGGGAGCTGCCTGTCAGTTCGGTCTGTACCGGACGTGTCACATTCCTGTGAACCTGGGCTCCGGCATCATTTCCCGCCTGTGCTCCCGGATCCTTTGAGGTCTCATCTCCGCTGCTGTCCTCCTGCCCGCTGCGGGAAACCGGATTGGAAGATAATTCCTCCTTCGTCACAGGTTCCACATCCTGCCCGGCATTATCCTGTTCCTGTGGAATCTCATCTGTCAATGTGTCCCTCTGTCCGGCCGTCTGTCCCGTGGCCACAGGCATATCCGGCATTTCTTCGGTCAAGCTGACTGTATTTTGCTCCTTAAGTATTTCCACTGCTGCAGGCTGTTCCAAAAGATCCATCTGCGCGATCACCTCATCCATCTCATCAGCCGTCACACCAAGCTGCCCCATCAGGTCGTTTCCAATATCCGAAACAGCCTGCATCAGGTCCACAAATTGGGGATCAACAAGAAGCTCTGCCTGAGACGTTTCTCCTGAAACCTGCATAAAAAGCTGTGCCAGCTTCTGGGGATCCAACAAGTCAAAGGCCGTCATGCCAAGAGCAGCCATGGCATCGGTAAGCTCATTCTCATCCAGCTTTAGCTTATCTGCAACCGTATCTACAAGAACTTCCTTTGTTTCTGCCACAGTGTCCGGTGCATCCTCCACCTTCTGAGCCGCCGTTTTTGTCTCTGCAGGAGCGATGTCCCGTTTGGAATAGGAGCCGTTTTTCACGGGTCCTGCCCCAGAGAGTTCTCTGCCGGGATCCCCGTTATCCGTGTTCTGCGACACCGTTCCCTGGATAAACGAAGAAAAGGAAGCTGTCCCATCCACTCCGGCAATTCCCGGGATTTTAAGGTTTTTCGCATTTGCATTTAAGATCTGTCCCGTTCCTGCCTGGGTCTGCAATACATTTGCGCTTGTCAAACCATACCCTCCTTTCTTAATATTCCCTACTTTTCAGGTTCCATGATTTTCGTCAGCTTCGCCGCAGTTTCCGCATTCATCTTGCCTAAGATGGCTGCCCGCTGTGTCGCTCCCATATTCATCAGAATATCCGCTACCAGTCCGAGATCATCTGTCATCGTGTCAAAGACAGCGGCAGCCTCCTTGGGCTTCATCTGGGAATAGGTCTTGACGTAATCCGCAACCTTGTCATCGTAGGTGGTCTGTTCAACAACCTGTTTATATAAGACCTCGGCATTTTTCGGATCAATGCTCTCATAATAAGTCTTATATTCATTTATATCGGGTGCTTCATCAGAAAAGACAACCTCTTCATAAAACTTTTGTTTTTCTTTTTCAAAGGCGGCTTCCTCCTCCTTGTAGGTGGAAAGCTCCTCCACTTGTTCCCTCAGTTTCTTAATCTTCTTTTTGTATTTCTGGTTCGTGGTGTCGGACTCCTCCAGCTGCCCCTCCAGTTCCTTGATCCTGTCCACAGCTTCATCCAGGGAACGGAACGCATACTGGGTATCCTCCGGCAGCAGTGCCTCCCCCTCCGGAACCGGCAGGATCTTGTTCACATACGGAACATCCTTAAGCAGGGGATAAAGGACCGAGGAGCCAAAGCCCCCCACATCGCTTTTGATCAGGATTGCGATAATTCCCAGCCAGATAGCAATAATGAGCAGGGTGACCAGAAAAAGGACCAGCTTTCCTCCGGCCTTTTCCTCCTCTTCCTCGTCATCTGCTCCGCTTTTTCTGTCCTTTTTGGTCTTTTCTTTTTTCCGGCGCTTTTTCTCTTTCTTATTCGCTCTGCCACCGCCGTTTTCTTCCCGTTCTTCTTCCTCTAAAAGGTCTTTTTCATCTGCCATTGCTCTTTCCCATCCAAATCATCTATTCCTTGTTGTAGGTGTAGCTCACCAGCTCGTCAATCTCCTTAGTCTCCGCCGCTGCCAGCTCCTTCTTAAATTCCTCAAAGGCCTTTTCCCGAAGCTTCTCCTGTACCTTTCTCTCCTGCATGACAGCATTTAATTTGTCTCTGGCCTCCTCCAGTTCCTTTTCAGCCTTATGAACATTCAGCATCTGTCGTCTCACCAGAGTCTTCATATTGTCCACATCCGCCCGGGCCTGGGCCACCTGACGGACATCCAGGTTTCCCTGCAGGGTCTCCCTCAGCTTCTTCTCATAGTTCATCCTTCGGACCACCATTTCCTGCAGCTTCTGCTGTTCTTCCAGGTAATGCTGGTTTGCAGTGCTGTAGACCAGCTTCGCCTGCGTCTCCAGCTTCATTTTGATATTGAGCACATTCTGCATACGATAGACAAACTTTGCCATAATCCTTAATCCTCAAAAACCCCCGCCAGAAGCTCCAGTTCCTCGTCAAAGGTAAATTTCTCATCGGTCCCCTGACACAAAAAGGTATTGACATCCCTGATCTTACGGATCGCATAGTCGATCTCCGGGTTGGAGCCGCTCTTGTAGGCACCGATATTGATGAGATCTTCCGCCTCATTGTAGGTAGCCAGCACGTTTTTTAATTTACCCGCCAGAGCCTTATGTTCCTTCGTGGTAATAGAGCTCATGACACGGGAAATACTCTGCAAAATATCAATGGCCGGATAATGGTTTTTGTGCCCCAGCTTCCGGTCCAGCATAATATGTCCGTCCAGAATTCCACGAGCGGTATCGGTGATTGGCTCATTAAAATCATCTCCATCCACCAGCACCGTATAAAGGCCGGTAATGGTTCCCTTATCATTGGTCCCTGCCCGTTCCAGCAGCTTAGGCATCTCCGAATATACGCTGGGCGGATAACCTCTCGTCACAGGAGGCTCTCCCGAGGCCAGACCGATTTCTCTCTGTGCCTGGGAAAAACGGGTCATGGAGTCCATCATGAGGAGAACATCCTTCCCCTGATCCCGGAAATATTCAGCAACCGCTGTAGCTGTCTTAGCACATTTATTTCGAATCAGGGCCGGTTTGTCCGAGGTGGCCACCACTACCACAGACCGCTTCATGCCTTCGGGGCCCAGATCCCTCTCAATAAATTCCCGGACCTCCCTGCCGCGCTCTCCGATCAGGGCGATCACGTTGATATCCGCTTTGGTGTTTCTCGCAAACATACCAAGCAGAGTACTCTTTCCTACACCGGAGCCTGCAAACACCCCGATACGCTGCCCCTTTCCCACGGTGATCAGACCGTCAACCGCCTTCACCCCAAGGGGGAGTACCTCACTGATAATCTTTCGTTCCATGGGATCCGGCGGGTTCTGCTCTAAGGGATAATACTCCCCATGGATTTCCACATCGCTGTCCGTCACCCGGCCAATGCCATCCAGGGTATGTCCCAAGAGCTCATCCCCCACCAAAACAGATAATGGATGTCCCGTATTTTCTACGATACATCCAACGCCAACTCCCTCCACACTGTCTACCGGCATCAGGATCAGCTGGGAATCATGAAAGCCCACCACTTCGGCAATCACGTGCTCCGTTTTTTCCTCATCCGGATATATTTTACACAAATCTCCAAGGCGGGCCTTGGGCCCCACCGATTCTATGGTAAGCCCTACCACCTTGACAACTTTTCCGTAGCTTTTGTAATAGGTACGATCCAAAAGCTGTAAGTATTTTTCTGCCTCTTTTACCACAAACTGTTAACTCCGTTTTAAACAAGAGAACGGATATCCTTCATCAGATTGGAAAGCTCCGTATCCACACTGCAGTCAAAAACTCCAAAAGCTGTCTCAATCTGACACTGTCCGTCCGAAAGCTTATTATCATGTACAAATTCGATGGATACCCCCTGCCCCGTCAGCTCCTGAAGTTCCTCCAGATGCTGCTCAAGCACAGCCCGATCCCCATCATTGGTACGGATTCTGATCTTATCGCCCGGATCCACGTCCATCAGCGTATTCATTACCAATGCAACAAGAATCTGCCTCTGATCCTCAAAATGAATCCGAAACACCTTGTCAAACACTGCAATCACGGCATCGACAATATCCGCCTCCATATGGGAGAGTTTCTCCCGGTAGGCATCCTCCAGTTCCTTTTGTCTTTCCCGGCAGGAGGCCTCCATGGCTGCGTTTTTCTCCTCCAGCTCTGCCTCCTTCTGGCGTGCGCCCTCTTCATAGCCCATGCGCTTCTGCTCCTCAAAAAGCACATCTGCCGTCTCTCTCGCCCGGGCAAGGATGTTCTCCGCTTCTGCTTCCGCAGCAGCTGTAATCTGCTGTGCCTCCTGTCTTGCCGCCTCCAAAGCCTCACTCCTGATCTGTTCCACATCGATCTGAGGCTCCTGTACCTGCTCCACCGGAGGGAGCTCCACACTTTCCTCCTCCGGCACATGGACAGGTGTTCCCAGTTCTCTGAGCCGCTCATCCATTCGAATATTTGAATTAATGATCCGCATGCCCTGGGAGGAATCCACGACATTGCATTGTTTTAATAAATTAGACAACAATATCGTCACCTCCGCCACGGGATATTACAATATCACCGGCATCCTCCAGCTTACGTATGATATTGACGATCTTCTGCTGAGCCTCCTCAACATCCTTCATACGCACCGGACCCATATAGTCCATGTCCTCCTTGATCATGGCAGCAAGACGCTTGGACAGGTTCTTGTAGATCACATTCTGTACCTCCTCAGAGGTATTCTTCAGTGCGAGCTCCAGATCATTGTTCTCCACATCACGCAGCACGCGCTGGATGGAACGGTCGTCCAGAAGGAGAATATCCTCGAACACGAACATCTTCTTGCGAATCTCGTCTGCCAGCTCCGGCTCCTCGATCTCCAGTGACTCCATAATGTGCTTTTCTGTTCCACGGTCTACATTGTTCAAAATGCCAACGATGGCATCGATACCGCCAACGACGGTGTAATCCTGATTGACAAGAGAGGCAAGCTTTCGCTCCAGCACACTCTCCACCTCCTTGATCACATCCGGGGATGTCCGGTCCATGGTTGCAATACGTCTTGCCACATCTGCCTGCTTTTCCTGGGGCAGTGCACTCAAGACCTGGGAAGCCTGTGTCGGTGACAGGTAAGATAAAATCATGGCAATGGTCTGAGGATGCTCGTCCTGAATAAAGTTCAGAAGCTGGGCCGGCTCTGTCTTACGCACAAACTCGAAAGGCCGTACCTGCAGGGATGCCGTCAGCTTTGCAATAACACCCTGTGCTTTCTCCACACCCAGCGCCTTCTCCAAAAGCTCCTTGGCATATCCGATACCACCCTCTGCAATATACTGCTGCGCCAGACACACCTGATAAAATTCGTCCAGCACCTCTTCCTTTGTCTGGGGAGAAACACTTCGCGTATTGGCGATCTCAAGGGTCAGCTCTTCAATTTCATCTTCCTTCAGGTGCTTAAAAATAGATGCAGCCTTCTCCGGTCCCAATGTGATCAGAAGAATTGCCGCCTTCTGCACGCCTGTGTAAGAGTCATTCATACCTTACTCCCAATCCTCATTCAGCCAGTTGCGGAGCAGAAGCGCTGCCGCGCCTGGATTTTCATCAACAAATTTCTCTATCATTACACGGGTCTCGGACTTCTCCGTATACCCGATATCCTCCAGATTTTCAGCATCCTTGGCAGCCGTAGATTCCAGAAGGGATTCCACGGAAAGCTCCGGCTCCGGCTCCTCTTCCTTCTGCTTTCTGGTACTGCGGAAAACCACATAGCCCAGCAGCGCAAAAATGAGTACAGCCAGAAGAATCTGTAAAATATCCGTCACACCAAATCCCTTGCCGCTTGATTCCACAAACTGCGGTCTCTCATAGCAGACAAAAGAGATCTTGTCTGTACTAAAGCCGGTAGCCTGTGCAATCAGGTTCAGGTCCTCGTCTGTCACCTGCACCTGCACCGGGTCACTGTGAGCTGCTTTAAATTCCGCAAAGGTGGTTCCCTTCAGCTGTCCGGTCTTCTTTAATTCATCCTCGTTATAGACGATCCACCTGGTAGCTGTAACGGCAATGGAGCTGTTGTCATAATTGATCTCTCCGCCATCCTTTGTGGTCTTCGTAACTTTCTCGTTTGGTGCATAACTGGTGTCCACATCAGATACCGATGAGGAGGCCGGTTCTCCATCCTGCGTCAGGTAGGTAGGCGTATCATCATTGGTATCTGTACCCGGGACTGCGGCCTGACCGCCTGTTGCCTCCGAATAGTACTCCGACTTGCTCAGCAGTTCTCCCTGGTCCTGTCCATCATTGTGGGAATAGTCGTGCTCGGCAATTTCCACCTTATCAAAGTTCATATCAAGATTCAGTCCCACCTGCACATCGGAATAGAGGCCGGACTGCACCAGCACATCCTTGACCTCCTTCTTGATCATGCTCTGGGTCTTCTGCTTGGCATCCAGCTTCGAGGAAAGCATTCCGGTCTCAGAATCCTGATCAGCACCGGAATAAAGGATTTTCGAGGTCTTCTGATCCAGAATCGTCACCTTCTCCGTGGAAGCGTTTCCCAGAGAAGTGGCAATAAACCTTGCGATGGAATAGGCCTGCTCATCACTCATATCACCTGTCAGTTCTAAGGAAACACTGGCAGAGCTCTCCTTCACCTGGGCAATGAGTGTCCCGTCATCCTTCGGAATATCCAAAGAGACCTTCGCCGATGCAATCAGGTCATTGGCAGCAAGATCCTCCGCCATCTTGGTCTCTAAATATTTCTTGTTCAGTTTCTGCTTATCCGCCTCTGTCCGGGAAAAGCTGCCATCCACAACGCTGCTGATATCCGCTTTTTCCAGATCATAGCCTGCGGTTGCAATATCATTGGAGCCAAGCAGCATATTGGCTGCACTCTCGTCCCTGGTATTGACCTCAAAATGGGTGGAGTTGCTGACCTTATAGTCAATGGTTCCGTCCCCATCCAAAAGTTCCTTGACCTGACTGGCCTGCTTGGTATTCTCACAGTCAATCAGCGTGGTATAGGTCGGCCGGGAAACTACAACGGCAAGAATCACCAACGCCAGAATCACCGCTGAAGTAATACTGATCAAAAGTGCCTTCTGTTTTGTATTGAATTTTTTCCACCACTCAACCACACGGTCAAGTATTTTCTTTACCTGCTCCGGCATTTCTTTCGTCCTCTGTTAAGATTAAATGAACGTCAAATTGACATCTGCATCAGTTCCTTATACCCGTCGATCAGCTTGTCCCTGACCGCCACGGTATATTGAAGGGCAATATTCGCCTTGGTCTCCGCCACCAGAAGATCATGGGTATTTTCCGCTTCACCCAGGGCAAAACGCACTTCCTCAGACTCTGCCTTGTTCTGCAGATCGTTGGTCTCTCCCACGGACTGCATGGCCGCAGAAAAAACAGAAGCAAAACTGTCATCCTCATTCTCAACCAGCGATCGGTTTTTGGCAAAGGTATTCAGATAATCTGACGAGACATTCGACAACTGTGTAATATCCATTATAAGTTCCCCTATCCTATGTACAATCTATCTGCTGCATATCCCTCTACTGGCCGATGGACAGCCCGGTCTGGGCCATGCTCTTGGAGGCCTCAAAAGCCGTGGCATTAGCCTCATAGGCTCTTGTAGAATCGATGAGATTCGTCATTTCCGTCACGGTGTTCACATTGGGATAAGAAACATAACCATTCTCGTCCGCATCGGGATTGGAGGGGTCATACTCCTTGATAAAATCCGTCTCCGTATCCTCCCTCACAGAAGTCACCTTGACACCGTTGCCCACTGCCGCATTCTTGGAGGCAGAATAAATCTGGGAAAAGGGTGTGACCTCTCTCGCCTGGAAGGTGACGATCTTGCGTCGGTAGGGACCGCCGCTCTCTGTCGATGTCGTATTTACATTCGCAATATTCTCCGCAATGATATCGGTGCGGAAACGCTCGGCGGTCATGCCGGATGCGCTGATGTTAAATGACTGAAACATTGCCATATGGGATTCCTCCTTCTTTTTTTATCAATCGTTTGTTACTATTCAGAACCCCTCCTCATATATGGGGTTCTGAATAGTTACGATAGTTTTTTATTTTAATACGGACTTCATACGGTTAAACTCATTGTTTAAAGCAGCGGTAATTCCCTGGTAGCGAATCTGCTCGGAAGCAAACTCTACTTCCTCGGAATCAATATCCACATTGCTCTTGTCCAGACGGTAGGAATAATTCGTCAGGTCGGTATAGACAGACGGATTCAGTTTGTCAAGATCGGTCTGGTTGATTTTTGCATCCAGGGATTCGTGCTTACAACGGCCCAGTTCTTCCCTTAAGGCGCTCTCAAAGTTGAGATCACGCCGCTTATAGCCCGGGGTATTGACATTGGCGATATTGTTAGCGAGAACATTCTCCCGCTTCCAGCTTGCGTCTGCAGCCTTGTTCAACACATTCACATAATTAAAAGCGTCTGTACTGAGCATAGAAACCTCCTCATCTGGTATACCTAATTATGCTATCATACTAATTATAGTATACTTCCTCTAAATTACAAGTGCTTTTTACGAAAATGAAAAACAAAAAGGGACTTATCTTCCATAAGTCCCTTTAATTTCTTCATTCCATTGATCCCTATTCATTTATCCAAGATTCTTTCTCTTGATTTCTTCCAATTCATCAAAGACCACGTCGTTGATGACCTTGATATAGGTGCCTTTCATGCCGGAAGATCTGGATTCGATGACTCCTGCACTCTCAAACTTGCGGAGGGCATTGACGATCACGGATCTGGTTATACCCACACGATCTGCAATTTTGCTGGCCACCAGAATTCCCTCATTGCCCTTCAGCTCATCAAAAATATGGATGATTGCCTTAAGCTCTGAAAAGGACAATGTAGAGATTGCCGACTTGACGATGGCAACCTTCCTTGCCTCCTCTGCGCTCTCCTCGTTGACGGAGCGCATCATCTCAAGTCCCACTACCGTAGTCCCGTATTCTGTAAGAATGATGTCATCAATATCGTATTCCCGCTCGCTTCGATACTCAAAGAGAGTACCGAGACGCTCGCCCGCAATATCAATAGGGGTAATAATCGCGCGGTATCTGCGGGACTCCTCGCCAAAACCCAGGGTTTCCAGATTGACATTCTCCTTCGTTGACAGGATTCCGAGAAGACGCTCGTTCAAATCCTGGTCAATGAAGCCTCCAACCTCGTCAACGATCAGCTCCTTCAGTTCATCGACACCGTTGCAGACACTGGACCCCAGCACTTTGCCCTTCTTGCTGATCACAAGAATATTCGAATCCAGAATTCCTGTAAGAACGCCGCAAATATCATTAAACACAACCTTTGACGAATTGTTGTTATGCAGCAGCTTATTAATTTTCCGGGTCTTGTCCAAAAGCTGAACGCTCATTTGTTCCCTCCTGCCCTTTCAAGATCTGCTTCCAGAATTCCTAACTTAGCATGAGTGTAGCACTATTTTTCTGACAATTCAATATTTTTTACAAAATAAATTTATTTTTCTTTGTTTTTTGTAAAGCCGCAATGTTCATCCGCACAGGCAAGTTTATTCCCCTTCACCACCATATATCCGCCGCAGCGCGGGCATTTTTCCTCTACGGGACGGCCCCAGCTCATGAAATCACATTCCGGATAGCCGATACAGCCGTAATAGCGTCTTCCCTTCTTGGTCATCTTAATAACCAGATCCCTGCCGCACTTCGGACAGGCCACGCCGATCTTTTCAAAATAAGGCTTCGTGTTACGGCATTCCGGAAAGCCCGGACATGCCAGGAACTTGCCATGGGGTCCGTATTTGATCACCATGTTGCGGCCGCAGACCTCACAGATTTCATCCGTGACTTCATCCTCGATGGTCACCTTCTCAAGATCCTTCTCTGCCGCCTGCACAGCCTCCTCCAGATCCGGATAGAAATTGCTCACAACGCTCTTCCACCCCACTTTTCCCTCTGCGACGCCATCCAGAAGGGATTCCATATTGGCCGTGAAATGTTCATCCACAATGGTAGGAAAGGATTCCTTCATAATAGAATTCACAACCTCGCCGATCTCTGTCACATAGAGATTCTTGTTTTCCTTCGTAATATACCTTCTGGCGATGATCGTAGTAATGGTCGGCGAATAGGTACTTGGCCGTCCGATTCCCAGTTCCTCCAGAGTTTTTACCAGAGAAGCCTCGGTGTAATGGGCCGGTGGCTGGGTAAAATGCTGCTTCGGATCAAAGGAGACCGGGGTTAGATGCGTGTTCTCATCGATGGATTTCAGCACAACCTGTTTTTCCTGTTTCTCGTCATCGGCCTCCGTATACACCGTCATAAATCCGTCAAAGGCAACCTTGGAGGTGGATACCCGGAAAGCATAATCACCCATACCGATATTCACCACCGTAGTCTCGTAGACAGCATTGGCCATGCGGCTGGCCGCAAACCGCTTCCAGATCAGCTGATATAACCGGAACTGATCTCTGCTCAGGGAATCCTTGATCTGTGACGGCGTCCGGTTGATATCCGTCGGACGGATGGCCTCGTGGGCATCCTGGATCTTCACGGAAGACTTTTTGCTGCCCTCTCCTGCGGAAAGGTACTGGCTGCCGTAGGTTTCCTCAATAAACGCTCTGGCAGAAGCATCCGCTTCCTCTGAAATACGGACGGAATCCGTACGCAGATAGGTGATGACACCCACAGTTCCCTGCCCCTTGATGTCAACACCTTCATAGAGCTGCTGAGCGATCCGCATGGTCTTGGAAATCGGGAAATTTAAAGCCTTGGAGGCCTCCTGCTGGAGGGTGCTGGTGGTAAAGGGCAAAGGAGCCTTTTTCGTCCGCTCTCCCTTTTTGATATCCCGTACCTTGCAGCTCTCCTTGCCGATTTCTTCCAGAATACGATCCATCTCTTCTCTGGAGTGAATCTCTACCTTTTTCCCCCGATATTCTGCAAGCTTTGCAGTGATGGGCTTTTTCTCTCCCTCCGGCAGCAGATCCGCCTCCAGGGACCAGTATTCCTCCGGGATAAATGCATTTATTTCTTCCTCTCTGTCGCAGACGATGCGAAGAGCAACCGATTGGACACGGCCGGCACTCAGGCCACGCTTCACCTTCGCCCACAGAAGAGGACTGATCCGATATCCTACCATACGATCCAGCATTCTTCTGGCCTGCTGGGCATCCACCAGATCCATGTCGATCTCCCTGGGGTTCTTCAGGGATGCTTTCACCGCACTCTTGGTGATCTCGTTAAAGCTGATACGACTCACATCCTTGTCCTCCAGCTTAAGTGCCTTGGTCAGATGCCAGGAAATGGCTTCTCCCTCCCGGTCCGGGTCGGTTGCGAGATAGATCTTGTCAGCCTTCTTGACTTCCTTCCGCAGCTTTGCAAGGATCTCTCCCTTGCCGCGAATGGTTATATATTTCGGTTCAAAATCATTTTCCGGGGAAAAGCCTAACTGACTCTTAGGCAGATCACGTACATGGCCGTTGGACGCCATGACCTCATAGTTCTTTCCCAAGAATTTTTTAATTGTTTTTACCTTTGCAGGTGACTCCACGATTACCAGATACTTTGCCATGCGGGTCCACTCCTTTATGTCAGCTCAGATTGTTTTTATATAGAAATTCGGGACGGTTTCCTTGACAAATCCCTTCTGCTGCAGCCTCTCTAAGATATCCAGAAGCTCCGAAAGTCCATAGGGACTTTTCTCCACCATCTCTCCCAGTCCAATGGGATAAAAATCGAATAAACTATACACCAACGTCTCATCTTTTTCAAGAAGATTTTTGCGAAAGTCTGTTTGAAGGGCCGTCCCGGACACCTTAAGACACACTTCCTTAAGGAAGTCCGCCGGATCTGTAATGATGCCTGCCCCCTGCTGAATGAGCCGGTTGCAGCCCTGGCTGAGCTCATCCGTGATCCTCCCCGGAAGCGCATAAACCTCCCGCCCCTGCTCCATGGCAAAGTCCGCAGTGATGAGAGATCCACTCTTCAGCCGCGCCTCGATCACCACCGTGTAATCCGACAGCCCCGAAATGATCCGGTTCCGCTGGGGAAAATAGGCAGACAGCGGCTTTGTCCCCGGCGGATATTCTGACAGGATTCCTCCCTGCTCCTTCAGCCGCTCATAGAGCCACGCATTGGATCTCGGATAGCAGACATCCACGCCACAGCCCAATACGGCAAAACTCCTTCCGCCGGCCTCCAGGGCTCCCTGCTGTCCGTCCGTATCGATTCCCAGCGCCATGCCGCTGATCACCTCCACACCCTGTTGAACCAGCAGCGCCGCCAGTTTTGACGCAATCTGACCTCCGTAAGCGCTCCGGACCCTGGAGCCTACGATGGCAACGCTCTTTGAAGATTCCTCCGGAAGACGGCCCAGATAATACAGGCCGTAAGGTGCATTCACAATATAGGAAAGTTTCCTGGGGTAGCCCTCATCCTCCAGAGATACAAACCCAATGCCGCGCTCCGTTAGTTCCATCCACCGCTCCGTAAGATTCCATGTTTTTCTGCTCTCCTCAATGGCAGAAGCATCTTCCTCCCTTAAACCTTTGATGCTTCTAAGGGCCGGTCCCGACAGGCCATACAATTCCTCGGCGCTCTCACAGACACCCAGAATATGCCGGATCTTCACCGGTGTCATTTTGGGGACATTTGCAAGCCAATAGCTGTATTCACTCATAGCTGACCTCCCCAGAACCGTTCATCCATGCTTCGATAGCAGACCGCCTCATTCAGATGTGCCAGATGGATATCGGCAGAATGTTCCATGTCTGCGATGGTCCTTGCTACCCTGAGAATCTTATGATAGGTGCGTGCTGTCAGTTCCATCTTGTGAAACATGCTCTCCATATAGTGTCCTTCCTTCTCCCCCAGTCTGCAGAAATCCCGTATCCTGGCAGCCGGAATCCGACTGTTGAAATGAAAATCCTCCTTTTCGTAACGCTTTCTCTGAATCTCATGGCACTGGATCACTCGGGCACGGATATCCTTTGATGTCTCGTTTTCAGAACTCTCCACCAGTTCCCGATAGCTGACCGTGGGTGCCTGTATACAGATATCCATCCGGTCCAGAAGAGGCTGGGATATTTTATCGAAATAACGCCGCAGTGCCGGCTGGGAACAGCGGCAGCGGTTCCTGTCCGGATAATAGCCGCAGCTGCAGGGATTCATGGAGGCCAGAAGAAGAAAATTGGCTGGATAGTCCACGCTCCCGGAAGCCCGGGACAGATGGATCCTGTGTTCCTCCAGCGGCTGCCTCAGCACCTCCAATGTAGATTTGGAAAATTCCGTCAGTTCATCCAGATAGAGGACGCCGTTATGGGCCAGGGAAATCTCCCCCGGTCTTGGCACCATCCCGCCTCCGGCCAGCCCTGCGGTGCTGATGGTGTGGTGGGGACTGCGGAAGGGCCTTTGGGTAAGCAGACCCTCCCGGCCCGTCAGAAGCCCACAGACACTGTAGATGCGGGACAGCTCCAGCCTTTCCTGCTCCGTCAGCGGCGGCAGGATCGAAGCCATCCTCTCGGAAATCATGGTTTTACCGGCCCCCGGCGGTCCTACCATCAGCATATTGTGCATACCGGATGCCGCCACCTCAGCAGCCCTTTTTAAGAATTTCTGGCCGTTGACTTCGGAGAAATCGCAGGCTGTCTTTTGTTTCGCCTGGCGCTTTTCCTCCAGAACCGGTTCTTCATATGTTCCATTTCTCAGGAACTCGATCACCTGGGGCAGGGATTCGAAGCCATAGATCTGTGCCTTTCGAATGAGACATCCCTCCTTGAAATTGCCTGCCGGCACAAGAAACCGCTTCCGTCCCTGGGAAAGCCCGTCTGAGACCATAGGCAGAACGCCCTTCACCGGCATAAGCTGCCCGCTTAAATTCAGCTCCCCGATCAGAACAGCATCGCGAAAGCAATCCTGTGGTACCAGCTCCAGAGCCGCAAGAATCGCAGCCGCAATGGCAAGATCAAAACAGGTTCCGCTCTTTTTCCGGTCTCCCGGGGATAGATTCACGGTAATGCGTCTGGCAGGCAGAAGAATCCCGCAGTTGTGCAGGGCAGTCCTCACCCGCTCCTTCGCCTCCCGCACCTCCGGCGAGAGATAGCCCACCATATCAAATACCGGCATGCCGGTACTGATATCCACCTCCACACGCACCGGGACTGCGCGAATCCCATCGATCATGGAGGTCATCACTGTACTGTACATATTCACCTCAATTCCAACAGGGGAAATCCGGCATAGATTTATGCATGAAAAAAGATGAATTCAGCATAGCACAAAATTCATCTTTTTACAAACTATTCCGCAATTATTTTTTTTAATTTCTCAAGTGCCCGCTTTTCTATGCGGGAAACATAGGAGCGGGAAATCCCCAGCGCAGCTGCAATCCGTCTCTGCGTCCACTCCTCTCTGCCGCCGAGTCCATATCTCCTTTGGATGATAAAGGCCTCTCTCTCATCCAGAATATTCCCGATATTTTCACGAATCCGTCTGATCTGCTCCTGCCGGTAAAGCTCCTCCGCAACATTCTTTCCCTGATATTCCAGCACATCCACAAGCTCGATCTGATTTCCTTCCTTGTCTGTTCCGATCGGTTCAAACAGAGACACCTCGCTTCTAAGCTTTTTCCTGCTCCTGAAATACATGAGCAGTTCATTATCAATGCACCGGATTGCATAGGTGGCAAAGCGACTTCCATAATCCGCCCGAAAGCTTCCCACCGCTTTCAAAAGACCGATGGTCCCGATGGAGATCAGATCCTCCGGATCCTCCTTAGAGCCTGCATATTTTTTCGCCACATGGGCGACAAGGCGCATGTTGTGCAAAATCAGGTCCTCCCTCGCCTCACGCTCCCCATTCTCCAGCCGGGCCAGACAGTCTTTTTCCTCCTCCGGTGACAGCGGAACCAAAAATGTTTTCACTCAGCACCTTTTTGCATTCACTTTCTATTATTCTATGTGAAGCTTTGCGCTTTCGTGCTTTTCCCCAAAAAAGAACTGCGTGCTTTGTTTACAGCGCCGCAGTTCTTTTGTCCAGCTCCTCCTTTTCGTAGGGAACTTTCCCCTTTAACACCTCATGCCTGATAAAGGCCAGTGTCTCCTTCTCTCCACGCTTTGCCAGCATTGTCAGAAGATAACAAAGCAGAGCCTCCGTATCCTTATGGATCATATAGTGGTCATGTCCCTTCACAAAATAAGCGAGAGGGCTCTGATCCGTATATTTATCCCTCTGGTAGTTCTTGGAGGCGCTCACCCGGTCAATAAACATCTCCACAACATAGCGGACCGGCATCTTCATGCCGCCCATGCCACCGTGCTCTTTATCCTTCGCCCTGGAAATATCATAGTCGATCCAGTATTCCAGATGGTGCTTGTTGCGGCCCTTATGGTGCAGCCAGGCAGAGGAATATCCCTTTTCCTCCCGCTCCGCATTATTAGGACTCATATTGCCCTGGAAATATTTACACCCTACCAGAAACTCGGAAGGGGAATATTTGGAAAGGTCATGTAACAGCCCCTGCCGGTACAACCCCACCTTAAAGCAGCCTGCCATAACCAGATTTTTGTGTCTTGTAATTGTACAGAAATGTTTCCACGCCTTACCCATTTTGCAGTTTATCCTTTTTTTTTCGTTAATTTATTTTTCTGTGGCAGTTCCTGTCCCACCAGAATACAGATTGACTGTGGATTCAGAAGAATATTCCTCTGGTTCTCGCACAGCCTCGGCTCCTGCTGACAGGGCATCGCATCATCACTGGTGTCTGCAGCCAGATACCAGCCCCTGTCCTTTGGCAGCTTGGGAAGTGCAAGAGAAGAAACCGCAGACTGGAAATTATATGCCACATAGATATCATCCGTCTTCTCCTGATCCGGAGAATATGCGCCACAGTACATGACGCCCACACAGAGACTTCCTGTGTCCGGTTCCACCAGCCAGGCATTTTCTCCATGGAAAGAGATATCCGGACAGCCAATCCGCCGTTCGTCCGCAAAATGGAACGGTACAGGATTGGAAATAATCGGATGCTCTCTTCGGAAAGCAGCCATCTGCTGTACAAATTGGATTTCCCTATGGTGGGATTTCTCATTTTTCCAATTAAGCCAGCCGGTGGGGTTATCCTGACAGTAGGCGTTATTATTACCGTTCTGGGAATTTCCCATCTCATCCCCCGACCACAAGAGAGGTACCCCCTGGGCCAGAAACAGCATCATGATACTGTTCCTGAACCGCTGGCGTCTCTCGCGGTTCACGTATGTCTTACGGGTCGGTCCCTCCACGCCGCAGTTACTGCTGAAGTTCCAGTCACTGCCATCCAGATTGTTCTCTCCGTTCGCCTCATTGTGCTTGTCATTGTACATAAACAGATCTGCCAGCGTAAAACCATTATTTCCCGCTATGAAATTAACGAACCCCAGCTGCTGCCCCTGCTTGCGCTGCTGGTTCAAAAATTCCCGCATATCCGCATTCTGATGATTTAAAATCTTTCTGGCAGGATAAAGATATTCTTCACGATAGACAAACAGATTGCGGTATTTATGGGCTTTAAAATCATTTTCCGCATAGTCCGTATAAAAAATCTTTGTTCTGCTCAAAAGAGAATCCTGCACCACGGTCGCCATGGGAAGTCTCTTCCCCAGAAGGTGGAACCCGTCCACATGAAATTCTCTCACCCAATAGTGAAGAGCACAGAGAATGAGATTATGGTTCGTATCATCCGGAAAATACATTTCCATCACACACTCCATCCCATTCGCATGCAGTTTTTTGATCAGTGTCTTATACTCCTCTGAAGCATGAGCCGGCCGGGAAGCATAGGAGGCCTTCACAGCAAAATAATTGCCCGGTCCATAGCCCCAGTAATTGACTTTCCCACTTCTTTCCTCCACCGTCTCAGGAACAATCATATCCTCTGCCTGGGTCTCCCACTTGGGATAATCCGGCAGCTTCTTTTCCTTCGGAAGAGACATCTCCTCGAATTCATAGACAGGCATCAGTTCGATGGTAGTAACCCCCAGCTTTTTCAGATAAGGAATCCGGTTCATCAGAGCCCGAAAAGTCCCCGGTGCACTCTTCATTCCGGAATCCATCGTAAAGCCCCGCACATGAAGCTTATACATAAACATCTCTTCCAGCGGGACCTCCGGCTGCATATCCGATCCCCAGTCAAAGCTGTCCGAGGCAAAAGCGTCAAAGATTTCAAAATGCGCCTTTTCTCTGGACATATCATTCCATACCTGACGGCCCAAAATGCCGTGGGCAAAAGGATCCAGCACCTTTTTGCCATTGATCTCAAAGTAATATACATATTCCGATACATCCAGATCCCGCACCGCAACAGAGTGCACCGAGCCCAGACAGTATTCTCTCGGAACCTCAATTTTTTCTTTATTTCCATCCCGGATACGGACAAGAATAACCGCACAGGAATCCTCCCTCTCACCGCCAAAGGTAAAGGTGGTCCAATCTCCCTGCACCGCTACGCCGGGCTTTTCAAAATTTCCTTCTTTCACGATTCTTTTCATTGTATACCGTCCATACTTTGCAAGCCAATAATTAACATTTCAATTATACTTGTTTTTTTTCTCCTTGTATAGATTTTTTTATATGGGTTTGCAAAACCGATATAAATTAATTATAATGAAGCAATAAACTACAACCCAGAAAGGAAGAGGTAACGGTATGTCTGAACAAGAAAAAGCAACCCCTGTGACCCCGGATGAGATCGAGGATATCCGTGTCAGCCTGGAGCTGGACAACGGTGAGGTCGAATGCCGTATTCTCACAATCTTTGAGGCAGGTGAGCAGGATTACATCGCCCTTATGCCGTTGGACAGCGAGGGCAACGACAACGAAGATGGAGAGGTCTATCTCTACCGCTATGCAGAGGATGAGGAGGGTCTGCCCCAGATCGGCTTCATTGAGGACGAGGAAGAATACGAAATTGCTGCAGACCGTTTCGATGAGCTGTTAGATGAAGAAATGTTTGACGAAATGTAATGTTTTTTCGTGTAACCGGCGAAAACTTCCCGCACTGACTTCCGCAGCGGCGCCCCTCTATGACAGACGCTCTCATGATTCCTGCACCTAGTGCGAGTAAATGCCTCCATCCACAGAGTTTATCAGGCACGGGAAATACAAACGCGCTACGCTTGAACGTGTATTTCCCGTGCCCACTTTAAATGTGACAGGTTTTCATGGAAAACCTGTCATGCAGCGTCGGCCCATTTGCCGAAGGCAAATTTTGCATGGGCCGATGTTCAATCAGTGGATGAAGGCATTAACTCACACACGGTTCGGAATAAATCGAGCGTTTGTCATAGAGGGGCGCCGCTGCGGAAGTCAGTGCGGGAAGTTTATATAACCACTCAGTATGTACCGGCTTCGCGGATGAAACGGGAAGGTTCTGCTTCCTTCCCGCGAAGCTTCTTTACCGAACAAAGCACAAGTCTTTCCCTGGCCCGCGTCATTCCCACGTAGAACAGACGTCTCTCCTCTTCGATTTCCTCTTTTAAGACCGCCTTCTTATAAGGCATCATTCCCTCGTTGACATCAATCAGAAATACCTGGCGAAACTCCAGCCCTTTTGCGCTGTGCAGGGTGGAAAGCACCACGGAATCCCCGGCTGCAGGTTCCTGCCGCACCATCTGACTGAGCTGTTTCGTGTACTGTTGGATATGCAAAAACCACTCCTCAAAGGTCCGAAAGCCTCTGGCACCGGCCTGAATCTCATCTGCTGCCTCGTACAGTTCCTCTTTCTTTATTCCCCGGTAATCCGCGTATTCCGCAATATAGTCATCGTAGCCGATGCCCCTCCTGATGTAATTGACAGCCGCATAAGGACTCATGCCTGCAATCAGCTTTATGTCACACCAGAGCTTTTCGATTCTCTCGGCAATCCAGGGCTGCTCATCATACATCCGTATCCACTCCTCAAAGGACACCGTCCCTTCACAGAGGCTGTCCCTTCCGATATAGCGCTTCGGCTTATTCATAATGCTAAGGAAATCTTCTCTTCGATTACTTCCCCGAGCAATACGGATATAGGTAAAAAGATCTCTTGCAATCCAGTGTTCATAGATATTCGGAATCTTATCCTTCGCCCGAAAGGGCAGATTGCGGGAAAGGAGCTGCTCCATCAAAGGCCCCGGCTGCAGATTGGTTCGAAAAAGCACGGCCATCTCCCGGTAGGGCACCCCTTTTTCATGGGATTGTATGATTTCCTGCGTCACAAAAGCATTCTCCTGTTTCTCGTCCTCAAAGAGCCTGAACTCCACTGCATCCTCTTTGATAAAATCAGCTTTCATATCCTTTGCAAATCGTTCCTCATTGCCGGAAATCAGTTTTCCGGCCGCCGTCACGATGGAGGAAGCACAGCGGTAATTGACATTCAGGCGGAGGATTTTTGCATGAGGGTAGGCCTTGTTAAATCCAAGCATAATTTCTGGTTTCGATCCGCGGAATCGGTATATGGACTGATCGTCATCTCCTACGGCAAACAGATTGTCCAACGGTGCCGCCATCATTTTCATAATTTCCCACTGTAAGCCATTGATATCCTGAAACTCATCGATCAGAATGTAACGGTACTTCTTCTGCCATGCCGACAGAATATCCGGTCTCTGAGAAAACAGCTCATAGGTATAGACCAGCATATCATCGAAATCTAAAAGGCGGTTTTCCCGCAGTTTTCTTTCATATTCCCGGTAAATGCTCCGAAAGACCTCCTCCCCGCAATGGCTGGAATAAAAGTGTTCCAACGGAATCTGTTCGTTTTTCACTCTGCTGATTTCCCCCAGCAGATCTGCGATCAATTCCTTTTCGTCCTCATACTCCAGATGCTGGTAAGAAAGAATTTCCCGCATCAGCCTGTACCTGGTCTCCTCAGAAATAATATTACTTCTGTCATAGTGATACGCCAGCTTCAACACCTGGAAAAAGACCGCATGAAAGGTCCCGAAAGTGACCGGGCAGCGCTCCTGTCCCACAGCCTGAAGGAAACGGCTTTTCATATGCATGGCTGCCGCCCTGGTAAAGGTAATCACCAGAATATGGGAGGGTTCAATGCCATTTTCTATTAAATTGACCGTTCTTTGGGTAATAACAGCGGTCTTCCCGGAGCCGGGACCCGCCAGGACAAGCATCGGGCCATCCTGATGACGGATGGCCTCCTGCTGAGACTGGTTATAATTCATAAACATTCCTTACATTTACTGTACATTCAAAAGAAGCTCGATTCCCTTCCGGATCCTGCGGATGGACTCCTCCCTGCCCAGAACCTCCATCAGTTCTGTGGCACCGCCCGGTGTCATCTGTTTACCGGAGACGGCGGTTCGGATCGGCCACATCACATACCCTGTCTTAACCCCCTTCTCTGCCACATAATCCTGAAGCATCGCGTAGAGAGCATCATTGCTGTAATCCTCCTGCTTCTCGAGAAGAGGCAGAACCTCTTTCAGCACCTCAAGTGAAGTCTGTGCGTTGGTCTTCATCTTCTTATGGGTGTACATGGACACATCATACTCCGGAAGTTCCTCGAAGAAATCAATATGATCCTTGATATCCGGGAAGATTTCAATTCTGGACTGTACCATCTTCGCGATCTTTTTCAGGTCATAATCCTTCGTGACAACCTCCCTGATATAGGGCAGGGCTTTCTCATAAAAGTCCTCAAAATCCATTTTCTTAATGTACTCGCCGTTCATCCACTTGAGCTTGGTAAAATCAAATACCGCCGGTGATTTGCTCATATGATGATAGTCAAATTTCTCGATCATCTCCTGCATGGACATGATTTCCTGATTGTCCGCCGGACTCCAGCCCAGCAGAGCAACGAAATTAACAATAGCCTCTGTCACAAAGCCCTGCTCCACCAGATCCTCAAAGGAGGAATGGCCACAGCGCTTGGAAAGCTTCTGGTGATTCTCATCCGTAATCAACGGGCAGTGCACATACACCGGCACCTCCCATCCGAAAGCCTCATACAGTCTGTTATATTTCGGGGAGGAGGACAGGTACTCATTTCCCCTTACTACGTGGGTGATTCCCATGAGATGATCGTCCACTACGTTGGCAAAATTGTAGGTGGGAAATCCGTCAGACTTGATCAGAATCATATCATCAAGTTCCGCATTATCCACTGAGATATCCCCATAGATTTCATCCTGAAAGGTGGTAGTTCCTTCCGTCGGATTGTTCTGACGGATGACGTAGGGCACACCTGCCTTTAACTTCTCCTCCACCTCTTCTTTGGAAAGATGCAGGCAGTGCTTGTCATAGACATGAATTTCCTTGCCGCCAACCGTCTGCTTCAATCCCTCCAGACGTTCTTTATCACAAAAGCAGTAATATGCCTCTCCCTTGTCAATGAGTTCCTTCGCATATTTCAGATAAATGCCCTGAGCCTGACGCTCGCTCTGGATGTACGGACCACAGCCACCGTCCTTATCCGGTCCCTCATCATGGATGAGGCCTGTCTTTTCCAGCGTACGGTAGATGATGTCCACCGCCCCCTCTACTTCTCGCTCCTGATCGGTATCCTCTATTCTCAAAATAAAATCTCCGCCCTCATGCTTCGTAATGAGGTAGGCATACAACGCCGTACGGAGATTTCCTACATGCATTCTTCCTGTGGGACTCGGTGCAAATCTGGTTCTGATTTTCCTGCTCATTTCACTTTCTCCTCGTTATTTAACATCGGCAGGGACTGCCGTACCGCCCATTATATACCAAATTCCTTCTTTTCGCAAGGGAACACCAATGATTTCTCCTTCTACAGCATATTCTCTATAAATATCCCATAACCCCTGGTGGGATCACTGACCAGCACATGTGTAACTGCCCCGACAATCCGGCCATTCTGGATAATGGGCGAACCGGAAAGTCCCTGCACGATTCCCCCTGTCAGCGCAATCAGATTCTCATCATCCACGTGAAAATGAATGCCCTTGTTACTGTCGGCGGGTGTATAATCCAGAGAGTCAATCACAATGTGATACATGGCAGGCTCGCCGGAAGCGTCCGACAAAATCACTGCCGATCCTGTGCTCACCTCCTGTTTATACCCCACAGGGTAAAGGGAATCCTCAGTGAGAAGCTGTGTATAATAATCCTTTTTCAACTTTCCATAGATTCCCAGGTCAGAGTTGCTGGACACCTGTCCGATCTGGTTTTTTGCACCGTAATAAAGCATACCCTCCAGCTCACCGGGAGTTCCCCGTTCTCCCTTCTGGATGCCAAAAACCTCCGCCCGGTAAAGTCGTCCGTTCGAAAGCCGAAGAAGTTCTCCGGACTGTCCGTCACCAATTCCATGACCGAGGGCGCCAAAATCCAGATCCTGTTCAAAATAGGTCAAAGTGCCGATTCCCGCCATGTCGTCCTTTACCCAGATTCCCAGCATATAGGAACCGTTCTTCGCCATCACCGGTGTCACCGAAACGGAAATCTGCTCATTTCCCCTCCAGAGGGTCAAAACCAGCCGTTCTCCCTGACAGTCCTGCACACAGCGGACCAATTCCTCCTTCTTTTCTATTTCCAGACCATTCACAGACGTAATGTAATCCCCCGCCCGGAGAATGTGCTCGGCCGGCTCAGCAAAACCCCCGTCCGGTTTCTCTATCTGGCTGCTTCCAAGAACCAGAATTCCCTGGGTTGCACCATAAATTCCCACAACCTGTCCCCCGGCGTAAACGCTTTTCTGCGGGACAACAGAGACCTCCACCTCCTTCACAGGAAAAAGCCCGAAAAGATAGCAGGTAACCTTGTGCAGCCCCTCCTTCAGGCTGTCACAGCTGCCCGCAGATTTGCGCTCCTGAAGTGACGCGAAAGTACTGGCCCCGGTATCTGCCATCACCGTCTTCTCACCGGTGGTCTCCGACAGCACCACCGGAAGCTTCTGATCCAGAGCCAGCTTCTGCCCCTCCTCCAGATACACCCGGTCCGGAATCGCATCCATCATGGTTGCATAAGAGAAGCATAGAAGGACACATAGATAAATCCAGATTAAATTTTCAAAAGCACATTTCAAAAAATGCCGCATACCAATCATTTCCTCCGGTCTACAGAAGCTGAAGCGCTGCCCTTTTTATTCCCGGGCGCGCCCAGCACTACCGATGATAGTATGCGGCAATTTTGTTATTTCATGTGTGCCATTGTTTTCATTTCTCTTGCATTCATGAGAACCGTATCCGTGATCTGCGCACCTCCCAGCATCCGGGCCAGCTCATTCACGCTTTCCTCTTCATTTAAAAGATGGATCCTGGAAACCGTCGCATCATGCTCAACGGATTTTTCAATCAGGAAGTGGGCATCTGCCATAGCTGCAATCTGTGGCAGATGCGTAATGCAAATAATCTGATGACTGCCGGCTAAAAGATGCATTTTTTCAGATACCATCTGGGCCGTTCGTCCACTGATTCCACTGTCGATCTCGTCAAAGATCAGCGTCGCAATCCGGTCGCTCTCCGCCATGACCGTTTTCACCGCCAGGGCAATTCTGGAAAGTTCTCCTCCGGAAGCCACCGCCGCCAGAGGCTTTAAAGGTTCTCCCGGATTGGTAGAAATCATAAAACAGGCATCATCTGTTCCGGATGCCGTATAATCCTCCGTTTTCTGAAAATCCATCGTAAATTTCACATCCAGGAAATTGAGATCAGAGAGCGCTTCCCGGATGGCCTTGGTGAGCAGCTTGGCCTGTGTCCTGCGAATATCCGACACCTGACTGCACAGCTCCTCCAATTCCGCCTTCTTCTTTTTCAAAGAAGTTAAAAGTTGATTTAAATATTCGTCATAATCATTCAGAACAGCAATCCTTTTTTCTTTTTCCTCGCAATAGGAAAGAATTTCCTCCACGGTGTTTCCATACTTGGACTTTAAATGGTTGATCAGATCCAGCCGCCGTTCTGTCTCATAATAGGTTTCCTCATCAAAGTCCTCCGTATCCAGATAGGAGGTGATTTCATGGTGAAAATCACTGAGCAGACTGTCAATATCCGTCAGCTGCTGCTCCAGCTGTGAAAGCCGACTGTCATACTGCGTGACCCCGCTGATCTCCCGGAGGGCCCGTCCCACCAGCTCCGAAGCATTTTCCCCATCTCCTCCGGTTAGGGCAGCGGCAGCCGATGCCGCGTCTATGATCTTGCGTCCGTTGGCAAATCTGCGATAGGTCTCCTCCAGCAATTCGTCCTCCCCCGGCTTAAGATCCGCTTCCCGGATTTCCCTGACCTCGTACTCCAGAAAGGATAGTTCCTTTTTTCGCTCCGAGATATCCATGTTCGCCTGCTCCCATTCTTCGGAAAGTTTTCGGTATTCCCTGTAGCAGACAGAAAGTCTCTCCTTCCGATCTCCCAGTTCATGCTTTGCAAAAGAATCCAGGATCTCCAATTGTTTCTTTTTGGACATCAGGGACTGATGCTCATGCTGGCCGTGGATATCAATCAGCAGCGCGGCCACCGCCTTCAGTTTTGCCACAGACACTGCCTCGCCATTGATTCTTGCCACCGCCCGGCCCGCTGTAATCTTGCGACTCAAAACCACCACATCGTCTTCTGCCTCCACCGACAGTTCCGACAAGGCCCTCCTGGTAAATTCATCCTCCACCACAAACACCAGCTCCACCAAGGCCGAGGCATCATTGTCCCGCAAAAGCTCCTTCGGTGCTTTCTCCCCCAGTGCCAGACTGATTGATCCAATAATAATGGACTTACCCGCTCCGGTCTCGCCGGACAAAATATTAAGTCCCGGTTTAAATTCCACCTCTGTCTCGTCAATCAGAGCCAGATTCTTTACATGTAGACTTTGTAACATACTTTCTCCTTACTACTTTCCCAAAGACAGCAGGATCTTTTTGATTTTCTCTGCAGCTTCTCCGAATCGAATCACACAGATAATGGTATCATCTCCCGCAATTGATCCCAAAAGCTCCGGCAGCTTCATGGCATCCACAGCAGCTCCCACGGCAGATGCCATGCCGGATACCGTATGGATCACAAGGATATTCTCCGCAATGTCGATAGAGACAAGGCCCTCCTGCAGGACCCGGACATATTTATCCATCAGACTGGTATCTGCATCCGTAAGAACCGCGTACTTCTGTCTCCCATTCTCTGTAGCAATCTTTGTCAGCTTCAGCTCCCGGATATCCCTGGAAACCGTAGCCTGCGTAACCACAAAGCCTTCCTGCTCCAAATACGCAGACAGCTCCTCCTGTGTCTCCACATCCCTTTTCCGGATCAGTTCCAGTATTTTTGCCTGTCGTTTTTCCTTCATAGCTCCCCTATCCCCCTATCTGCTGCATCTTCTTGCGAAGGATCTCCAGGAAACTCTGATTACTGAGCCTGCAGATCCGGATCCGTGTGGACGCCTGCGCAATACGGACCCGCTCCTCCACCTTCAGATGCCATATCGTATCTCCGTCAAAGCTGACGCTGGCTCTCTCATCCCGTCGGAAGCTGCGGCTTCCCACCTCGATTTCCACCACATCCTCCGCCCCCAGCACGATGCTCTGGGAGTTCAGGTCATGGGCGTTGATGGGGGTAAGAAGAAGCATCTGGGCCTTCGGATCCACGATAGGGCCACCGGCAGACATACTGTAGCCGGTGGAACCCGTAGGTGTGGCAACAATGATTCCGTCAGCGTGATAAGTTGTCAGGAATTCCCCATTGACATAAACCAAAAGCTGCAACATAGACAGATCCCCTGCCCAATGTATCACCACATCATTTAACGCCAGGTGTTCCTTTTCCCCCGGCACCTGCCGGCCGGAAAGCATGATGCGCTCCTCCAGAGTGTACTGATCCTGCATCAGACAGTCAATTGCCGAAAACACCGTAGATTCCTCCAGCTCACAGAGATAGCCCAGCGTTCCCATATTAACCCCGATCAGCGGAATATGTAAAGATTCCACCTTGGTGGCCGCGCGTATCAACGTACCGTCTCCTCCCAGCACCAGGATACACTCCGTATCCTCCGGTATGTCCGAAAGATCAAAATCCTTTTCCACCACGTGCTCCACATTGCTAATGCAAATACCGGCCCATCCGCCCCGGTCCTCAATATAGGAGACGATTCTGTGGGACAGGCGAAGCCCCGTATCCTTATAAACATTTGTGATCAACATAAAATGCTTCATGATTTGTCCAACTCCCCGTGTGCAGCTTCCACAACAGCATGAATATCGACACCGTCCTCCAGCCCCGGTTCTTCAGTCTTTTCCAGCAATACCAGATATTCAATGTTTCCCTCCGGCCCCTTGATGG
>CAMFDG010000005.1 GCA_945949045.1 uncultured Lachnospiraceae bacterium | reverse complement strand
AGTAATCCTACAGCGGATGAAGCGGTTCTTGATGTAATGCTTGAGGGAGCTATCAATGGACTGAATTCAGCAGAGGATGCTTTATCAGATCCGGCTCTGGTACAGGAATTCAAGAGAAGAGAGTATGTCATTGTAATGATGGCTGATGAATATGCTTCATTCAAGAGACACCTGCATGCACTTAGTGTGAAGGAGCAGGAACTTATCATTCCGCTTCTTAAGCAGGAGAAGGATTACTACACACTGGCAGAAGAAGCTGGTGTATCTGTTCCGGTTGTCAGAAGAAAGGCAAGCCGTATTCATTGTGAATTGATTTCCTACATGGAAAATTATTTCATTGAGAAGCTTTAGGAGGGATGGTCATGAAGGAATTAAAAGAGCTTACATTTCCTCCAGAGGCTGAGGAAATGGCTATTAAGTATGCTGCTTTTGACATTATGAAGCAGCTTAACAAAGAAGGAAAGATAACAGACGAAGAACTGCGGTATATCGCGAAAAAGCGTGATTTACCAATTGAGTAATTAGAGTAACCATTATATAATTAAGCTGTATGATGTACTCATAGTACTGACAGCTTAATTGGGAATGCGAGGTGCAATATGGCGCGAAAAGCTGCTATCTACGCCCGTGTTTCTACAGAGCATGAGGCGCAGATTTCTGCACTGGAGAATCAGGTGCAGTACTATGATGAATTATTACAAAGGCATCCTGACTGGGAGCTGGTGGATCGATATATTGATGAAGGTATCACTGGTACATCTATTCACAAGCGTGAGTCTTTTATGAGAATGCTTCAGGATGCAAAAGAGAAGAAATTTGATCTGATAATTACCAGAGAGGTATCCAGGTTTGCGAGAAACACAGTTGATACACTGCAGCAGACCAGAATCCTCAAATCTTACGGCGTGGAGGTGTGGTTCACAGAAGACAATATCTGGACAATGAATGATGAGGACGGAGAGCTTCGTCTATCAATCATGGCAACGCTGGCTCAGAACGAAAGTAAGAAGATTTCACAGAGAGTAAAAGCCGGTCAGATGATTTCATTTAAGAATGGAGTTCTGTATGGCAACGGTAATATCCTTGGCTACGACAGAGTAGGGGATAAGCTTGTTGTAAATAAAGAACAGGCTGAGACCGTGAAGAGAATCTTCGAGCTTTATTTATCCGGCAATGGTGTTCGTAAAATTCAGGACATCATGGAGCAGGAGGGCCGAAAGACTGCAACAGGACTTACCAGATGGCAGTCCGGTAATATTAACAGGGTGCTTAGAAATCCTTTTTATTGCGGAAGAATCGTTTATCGTAAGCAATATGTTCCTGATTATCTGGTTCAAAAGAAAATCAATAATTTTGGAGCTGTTGAAAAGGTTTATGTGGAAGGCACTCATGAGAAACTTGTATCACCTGAAGATTTTGATCGGGCTCAGGAGTTAAGAGCAAAACATCGAATCGGAAAGCGTGATAAGAACGGTAGATCTGTTGGTCAGTCACCATGCAAGCATATCTGGGGTAACAAACTTGTTTGTACCTGTGGTCATGCTATGAACAGAAGAATCGCTCACAAGGCAAAAGATGGAAATCTTTCGTATATCTATCAGTGCTATGGACAGTTAAGAACAGGCACACCTGAAAGCAGACGGAAGAAAGGCCTTGAGGTTGATGGAATCTGTGACAACTCATCGTTTATGGAATGGAAGTTGGAAGTTCAGGCTGATTTCATTTTTAAAAAGCTTTTAAACAATAAGGAAGCTATTTACCGTGAAGCAATGTCGATGTTGAGTGATGTGGCTGAAGTTAAGGCTCCTGAAAGAAATGATAAGGAAAAGCTTGAACGAAATATGAAGCAACTTGATAAGCTTCGTAAGCAAATGGCTAATCTTGTTGATATGTGTGCTGACGGGGATATTTCCAGAGAAGTCTTTCGCAGTAAGAAAAAGAAACTTGAAGATCAGATTTCAAACATTGAAAAAATTAATAGTGAGTGTAGACAGCAGATTTTAGAATTGGAAGATAATGAAGCAAAGGATAGACGTATTGAAAGTCTTTCTGAATTCATTAAGATGACTGCTTATGATTTCAGGGCTAAGATACCTGATACAGTGATTGATAACTTTGTTGATCGAGTGGTGTATGATCACGGGGAATTCATTTGGTATCTAAATCCTGCCTTTGGAAATGAAGCATATAAGCAGACCACTTCCGATTGGAAAAAAAAACAACTGTCGACCGCTTCAAGTGATATAAAAGATACGTCATGTGCCTACACCAGCACAGGCAGCAATTGCTGAGAAGGCTGGCAAGTAATTCTGAGAACTGTTATACGCTTTTTATACAGTGAATTCTAATATATCATTTGCTATTGTGAAATCAGCGGATGGTATAATCAATGAATGTATCGTGCCCCATCCTATGATATGGGGCACGATATTTCTTTTCAATTATTATCCCATATGAAACATATATAATCAGGTCTCACCATTACTGTTGACGAGGGAGAGTGGTGAAGGTAATCCAGGAAGAGCTGAGGTGGTCCAAAAAGATTACTTTTGAAGGGCGGTGACCGGCTGGAAGTTACAAAAGTAATCCATGTAGTGCTGAATTGGACAGAAAAGATTACTTTTGCAGAGGGGGGATTGATGTGAAGCCGAAAAAGTAATCCAAGAAGAACCGAAGTAGCGAGAAAAGATTATTTGCGCAAGGAGGAGACTGACGTGAAGCCGAAAAAGTAATCCAAGAACAGTCGAAGTGACCAAAAAAGATTACTTATGAAGGGAGGTGACCATTGTGAAGCTGTGAAAGTAATCCCAGGAAGAACTTAAGTGGTCAAAAAAGATTATTTATGCAAGGAGGAGACTGACGTGAAGCCCAAAAGATAATCCAAGAAGAACCGAAGTAGCCAGAAAAGATTACTTCTGCAGAGTGGCGATCGATGTGAAGCCACAAAAGTAATCCAAGCAGATCTGAAGAAACATAACATAGATTATGTTTGAACGAGGAGACTGATTGGAGTCCGCGGATTTTACGAACAATTATAAAGATGAATAAATAGGAAAGATAAAAAACAGAAGGAGGGACTTGTCATAAATTTAAAAGAACAAGTGGAACAGAATATAAAAGAACTTCAGAATGTGTTGCAGAAGATCAAAAAGGAAAGTGAGGATTTCCCGGATGGAACTTTACGTATCAGTACATTAAGAAATGGAAGAGCACGTTATTATCAAAGAAAGAAGGAAAATGAAACATATATTTCTAAAAAGAAGGACAAAAAGTTGATTCGCCAGTTGGCACAAAAGCAATACCTTCATCAGCTTCAAACAATTATTCAAAGGGAATTATCTGTGCTTGAGAAAATGCAACAGGATTACTTTCCTGAAAATAAAGAAAGAGTTTTCGAGAATCTATCAGAGGAAAGAAAACAGCTCGTACAGCCCTATTTCCGATCGACGGAAGAAAAATATGAAGCTTGGAAACGAGAAAACTATCCTGTATATGATGCGTATCCCGAATCTTTGCAATATGTAACGGATCGAGGAGAAGTGGTCCGCTCGAAGTCCGAATTGATTATTGCAAACATGCTCTACCAGCAGAAGGATGTAATATACTACAGATATGAGGATGCCCTGGAGTTGAAACGAAGCCATTTGACCGTACATCCTGATTTTACGATTATGTCAAAAAAGAAAGGGCATTTGATCTATTGGGAACACGCAGGAAGAATGGATAATATGCAGTATGCAGATAAATTTGTCAGAAAAGTCAATGCATATATCAAAGAGGGGATATTTCCCGGAATCCAACTAATTATTACATATGAAACAGTGGATGTACCTTTGGATGTGATGGTTGTACGTAAGATGCTGAAGCAGTATTTTGATATTGTTCCGATGTAATTATCCTGAATAATGTGATGGAAATCGAAATAGAGGGTTTTGAAAAACGAAAATAAAATGAGTGGTAGAATCTTTAGATGAATCTCTCTTAAATAAAAATGTCGCAATTTATCAGCTGTCATGGTATAATATTTCCATAAAAAATTTGCAAAATGTGGAGGATCGAAATTATGGGATTGTTTTCGAAATTCACAAAGAACAACAGGGAATTGGATGCGTGTTTAAACCGTGTTGCCAATAATGCTGCAAATAATTACAAGGATGCGGCCCAGGAGGCCTTTCGGGATTTCCTTAAGAGGTATGAGGAACTTCTTGCATCAGGTCAGCTGAATGAAAAACAGAAGACATATTATGAAGGCATGAAGACGCTGTACGAGAAGGAACTGAAAGGTTTTAAGCATTGATGGACGGTAGAGTTTATGATCGTTAAGAATCACTTGAAAACCGAGAATTGTGGAGGATAAGCAAATGAAGAATAGGGAAAAAACAGCAGCGGCAAAGACAAGTGAGGGGTTAAGCAGAAGAATCGGTCGTACCTTTGAGACATTACTGCGGCGGGCATTGATCATTTTCTGCCTGGAGTCTGTTCTGCTTGGAGGTTTTCTGGCGGTCAGGTATACTTTGAAAGATAACAGTACCTCTGCCATGGAATATACAGAAGAAATCGACCGGGCCATGCAGAGCAAGGTCAGCATGCTGGAGGCGATTGCTTCGGGAATCAGCAGCGGCACAATTCAGGAGAAGGAGCAGGTTTTGGATTATGTGGATTCTATGGTGACCATGGATGATCAGATTTCTGCGGTTTACAGCTGTTATGATGAGAATATTACGATTATGAGCGGAGGCTGGGAACCGCCTGCTGATTTTATTGTGACAGAGCGTGAATGGTATCAGAAAGCCCAGGCGGATCCGGAGCATGTCTATATTTCAGACCCATATGTAGATCTGCAGACCGGTGGAATCTGTATTACAATTGCGAAGGCAACCTACCGCAATGGGCAGATCGCTGGTGTCGTGGGAATGGATATGTATATGGATAATCTGGTGTCTTTGATTGAAAAAAGCTACCAGAAGAGCAGCTATGTGTTTCTGACAACGGCGGATGGTACCATTCTGGTACATCCGAACAGCAAATATGCGCTGACTGCGGACAGTACACCAACCCTTAAGGATGTGAATTCCGGAAGATATCAGTCTCTGACCCAAAAGGATATGAAAACCAGAATTTTTCTGGATTACAAGGGCGGCGTTAAGTTTGGTATTGGTGATACCTCCGAGGTGACGGGATGGAAGGTTGTTTCCGTGCGCCCCTTATATTCTCTGATCATCTTTTTTGTCATCATCCTTGCACTGAATCTGACAATCTATTTTGTGACTATGGCTGTGACACGAAAAGATGTGAAAAACAAGATCAGTATTCTTTTCCGGCCGCTGGAATCCATCAGTGGCAAAATGACAAAGGTAGCGCAGGGAGACTTGTCGGTAGTATTTGACGAAGATAAGAACTCCACAGAAATTGAAAGGCTGACAGATTCCATCAACGAGACGCTGTCCAGCTTAAAGCATTATATCAACAGTATTTCCGATACGGTAACGGCGATTTCGGATAAGAATCTGACTGTTTCCATCGATGGGGAATTTAGGGGAAGCTACGTGCAGATCAAGGACGGGCTGGAGACCATCGTCAGCAATCTGAATGAGTCCTTCCGCCAGATCCATATTGAAACGGAGCGGGTTTTGGATTATGCGGACAAGCTGGGGCAGACCACAGAGAGTGTTGCCCAGAGTGCCTCCCAGCAGAATGAGTCGGTGATTCACGTTTCGGAAAACATGGCACGACTGACAGACCAGACCAGACAGATCACACAGCGTGCTGTCAGTGTCAAGGATAATGCCAATACCACCAAGGAGCATCTTGAGACCGGCACAAATGAGATGGAGGAGCTGGTCCGTGCTATGGACAGCATTGAGCGCTGCTACAGTGAGATCGCAGAGTTTGTGGGTGAGATCCAGAATATTGCCTCCCAGACGAATCTGCTTTCTTTAAACGCATCCATCGAGGCCGCCCGGGCGGGTGAGGCGGGAAGAGGATTTGCAGTGGTTGCGGGGGAAATCAGCGCGCTGGCAGAATCCAGTGGAAAGGCAAGCCAGAACATCAACCAGCTGATCGCTCAATCCCAGTCTGCCGTTGCAGAGGGAAAGGAATTAGTTGCGGCTACTTCCCAGACCATTGCAAAGGGAATGAACGATTCCATCCAGTCTAAGGAGCATATGGATGCTATCGTTGAATTTGTGGAGAACCAGCAGCGGGCCATTGAGGAGATTAATGCGGAATTAAAGGAGGTTGCCAGCCTTGTAGAGACCAATGCCGCCAGTGCCCAGGAAAATACCGCAATCAGCCAGCAGCTCAACGATTGTGCCCAGAGCTTAAAGCACATGGCGGATTCCTTTACGCTGCGATAGTAAAAGATAAAATATGATTGGATACGGAGATGTACAGGATGCAGTTAGAAGAATGCTATCAGAAATTTGGTGGAGATTATCAGGACGTTAAAGCCCGTTTGCTAAACGAGAATATGATCTCCCGGCTTGTAATTAAATTTTTGGCGGATCCCAATTATCAAAATCTGTGTAGTGCTCTGGAAGAGGAGAACTATGGGGAGGCCTTTCGGGCGGTTCATACACTCAAGGGACTCAGCCTGAATTTCAGCTTTGGAAACTTAAGTACTTCTTCCAGCAGCCTGACAGAATTGCTGCGGCACTGGGATACAGTGCCGGTGGATCGCGCCGTGTGCGAACAGCTTTTCTCTCAGGTATCTGCGGACTATAGAACTGTCACTGAGGCAATTAAGGAATACGAACATCAGCTGGATGAAAGCTTGAAATGATGGCTTTATACTGCTCAAAAAGATCCTCGTCAGAGCAGGTGATGGAGTTCGTTAATTTTTCCCGGGTGATCAATGCGTCGGGAAATTTCCTGCAAAAGAGTTAACAGGTATGGACGGAAAGCTTAGAATCTGTTCCGCAGATAAAAAATGTAGCACATTCTGCCAGGCTTCTACATAATATAAAAAGAATGAGAATAAGGCAGGACATAAAATGAGAGAATTATATCCGGGGGACCAGGGAATCCTTGTGCGCTATCTTCAGCTGGCTCTGCGTCGGGCAGGACAGCAGGTGGCAGTAGACGGAATCTTTGGCCCGAAGACCTGCGCGGCAGTGGAGCAGGTAACGGGCAGCAGTGGACATTGTGCAGTTGGGGATGCACAGTGGAATCTGCTGCTTCCGTATTTAAAGGGATATGTGGCGCACACAGTGGCTGCGGGGGACAGTTTGTATAAAATCGCACAGATGCACGGGACGACAGAGACGGCAATTCAGGAGGCAAATCCGGGGATAAGTGCCGACAATCTTATGGTTGGGAGTATTCTTGTGGTGCCCCTTCCCTTTCCTCTGGTGGCGACGGATGTCCCCTATTCTTCACAGCTGGTGGAGTGGATCGTGGAGGGACTGCAGGCACGTTATCCGTATCTGGAGACGGGAAAAATCGGTCAGAGTGTGATGGGAAGCCCACTCTGGTACTTAAAACTCGGGAATGGTCCCACGGAGGTGACTTATAATGCCTCGTTCCATGCAAATGAAAATATTACGACGCCGTTATTATTAAAATTTGCGGAGGGACTGTTAGATGCTTATGCAAAGGAGGAAACCTACAGGGATGTCTATCCGGAGCATCTCTTCGAAGAATTTTCCCTCTATCTGATTCCTCTCGTCAATCCGGATGGGGTGGATCTGGTCAATGGGCTGTTGGACAGCGGACGATTCTACAGGCAGGCAGCCCGGATTGCACGGGATTTTCCCCAGATTCCGTTTCCGGATGGCTGGAAGGCCAATATACAGGGAGTAGATCTTAATCTTCAATTTCCGGCTGGATGGGAAGAGGCCAAGCGAATCAAGTATGAGCAGGGGTATGTGAAGCCGGCTCCACGGGATTATGTGGGGATGACACCACTTAGTACACCGGAGAGTATTGCCATGTATCATTTTACAAGAAGTCGCGATTTTGCCTTGATTCTCGCCTATCACACACAGGGAGAGGTCATTTACTGGCGATTTCTGGATTATAACCCGGAAGGCTCCCGGGAGATTGCCGAATATTTTTCCAGTGTCAGCGGGTACCGGGTGGAGGAGACGCCTTCGGCATCTGCTTATGCAGGTTATAAGGACTGGTTTATTCAGGAGTATAACCGGCCTGGTTATACGATAGAGGCAGGAGAAGGGGAAAATCCGCTGCCAATGGAGCAGTTTGACAAGATTTACGCGGATAATGTGGGGATTTTGCTTGGAGGAATGACGCAGTTGGAGTAGTTCAAGCTGAGATGAAAACAGGCCGGGGCTTGCGAAAATCAGTTTATTACAGTATACTGAGTGGAAAGAATTTTGGAAGCCAGTTCCAATGCGAAGGTAAGTGAAAGAGATGCAGATTCGATTAAAGACAGACCCGGAAAAGAAACAGACAATTCTTGAAGTCCTGCACGAGTGCGGGATTACCAGCGTGCCGACTCCTTGTGGAGGAAGGGGACGCTGTGGAAAATGCAGCGTGCATATAGAGGGGCAGGAAAGGGATGTTTTAGCTTGCACCACTGAGGCAAAAGATGGAATGGTAGTAACGATTCCGGGTGAAGATGGACAGGAACAGATTGCAGAGGGAAGTGCATGTATTCCTTATGCTGCAGACGGGACAGATAAACTGGTTGCTGCATGTGACATTGGAACAACAACTGTGGTCTGTCATTTGATTGACGGGAAAAGCGGACGGATCCTTGCAACGGCAAGTGAGACGAATGCGCAGAAAAGCTTTGGGGCAGATGTGATCTCCAGGATCCAGGCGGCAAAAGAGGGAAGGCTGGCAGAGCTTCATGCACAAATTACGGAGCAGATTTCCCATATGTTGAATAAATTGTATATACAGGCTGACAAAAGTAAAGCAGAGCCCAATCAGGACAATTATGAGGATCCTGTATCAGCAGTAACCAACCCTGTAATAGACCGGCTTGCGGTTGCAGGCAATACCGTTATGTGTCATCTGTTGGCCGGTATATCTCCGGAACCCATAGGGAAGGCGCCGTTTCTGCCGGAGCAATATTTTGGAACAATTTTTTCCGGGGAAGAGATCGGAATCAGGAAATGTAAAGAAATTTACATCGCACCGTCTGTTTCGGGGTATGTAGGAGGAGATATCACGGCAGATCTGCTGGCAGTGACACCGGGGCATGAAGAGGAAGAACTTCTGCTTTTGGACATTGGAACCAACGGGGAGATGGTTCTTGGCAGCAAAGGAGATTATGTCTGTCTGGCAGCTGCGGCAGGTCCGGCCTTTGAAGGAGCCCAGATCGTGATGGGAATGCCGGCAAAGAAGGGAGCCATTGCCCATGTATATCTGGATCAAAGAAGAATCCGTGTGCAGGTAATCGGTGATACGAAAGCGACAGGAATCTGTGGTTCGGGGCTTCTGGACGCACTATCGGTTTTTTTAAAACTGGGTCTGATTGATGCAGAGGGGAGGATCCGTGAATCAAAGGAGGTTTCAGTGGCCTGCCGGAAATATCTGGGAGAGTATGAAAAGGAAGCCTGCATCTATCTGGCAGACGGGGTCTGCGTGACACAGGAGGATATTCGTAATCTTCAGCTTGCCAAGGCTGCGATTGCAGCAGGAATTGAAATTTTATTTCGTGAGCGGAACACCGCGTATCAGGATGTGGACCGGCTGGTGCTGGCAGGCGGTTTTGGCAGTTATCTGGCACCGGAGAGTGCTGCCGCGATCGGATTGATCCCGAAGGAACTTCTCACGGTAACCATTGCCGTAGGCAATGCAGCCGGAGCCGGAGCTGTCTCTGCTGCAGTAAGCCGTGCAGCAAGAGAAAAGCTTACGGAAATTCAAAAGGGGATGCGCTATCTGGAACTGTCCTCGCATCCCGATTTCCAGGAGTTATATATTTCCCATATGAATTTTTAATGGAATTAGAACATTAATTTCTCGCGGTTCTTCAATAATCTGGCTCCGTTGACAATTAAAAGGATACCGGAAACAAGCCCGCTGATGAGAACACAGATTCCGATGGCAAGGGTGCCTGCTCCGGTGCCGCCCATGGTTTTGTAAATTTTTTCGCTCATGATAAACCTCCAAATGAAAAAATATATTTATAGTATATCATAAGTCCGCTTGCTATTCTACGATTTTTGTTATAAAATTGGCTAAGGTTGGTTGGACTGGATACCAGTCGCAAGAGAGGAGAAAATATGGCTGATTATATTCTGAGCTGCTGTTCCACAGCTGATTTGACGAAAAACATATTTGAAAAAAGACAGATTTCCTACATCTGCTTCCACTATGAACTGGATGGAAAACAGTACCCCGATGATCTGGGGGAGACGATGCCTTTTGATCAATTTTATCAGGCGATGGCAGAAGGTGCGGACACTAAGACCTCGCAGGTGAACGTGGATGAATTCTGCAATTATTTTGAACCATTCCTGAAGGAGGGGAAGGATATTCTTCATCTGACGCTTTCCTCGGGAATCTCCGGCGTGTATAACAGTGCCTGTGTCGCTCAGGAGATGATGCAGGAGAAATATCCGGACCGTAAAATCTATGTGCTGGATTCTTTATCTGCCTCCTCCGGCTATGGTCTTTTTATGGATCGGCTTGCGGATATGAGAGATGCGGGAAAATCCATTGATGAGCTGTATCAGTGGGCACAGGACCACAGGGAAAATTTACAGCACTGGTTCTTTACCAGTGACTTAACCTTTTTGATCCGGGGCGGCCGGGTATCGAAGGCAGCGGGACTGATTGGCGGCATGATGAACATCTGTCCGCTGATGACGGTGGATCCGGAAGGAAAGCTGGTTGCAAGACAGAAGGTCCGCACCAAGAAGAAGGTTATTCAGGCCATTGTCGACAAGATGGCAGAGACGGCAGAGAATGGTACAGACTATTCGGGCAAATGCTATATCAGCAATTCTGCCTGTGAGGAGGATGCAGAGGCGGTGGCAAAGCTGATTGAAGAGCGTTTTCCGAGGCTTCAGGGCAGGGTGGAGATCTTCTCTATCGGAACCACCATCGGAAGTCATACAGGTCCGGGGACGGTTGCACTGTTTTTCTGGGGGAAAGAAAGGGTTTAATTTATGGCGGAATTATTGGAAATATTAAAGGCGGTACTGTTCGGAATCGTGGAGGGCATTACAGAGTGGCTTCCAATCAGCAGTACCGGACATATGATCCTTTTAAACGAGATCGTGCCTCTGCAGGAGGGTGAGGACTTTTACAGTATGTTTGAGGTAGTGATCCAGCTGGGAGCAATCCTTGCGGTTGTGGTTTTATTCTGGAGCCAGATCTGGCCTTTCGGGAAGAAAAATAACAATGCGCCTCTTTCGAACAAGGGAATTGGTGTCTGGATCAGGACGGATATATTTAAACTGTGGTTCCACATACTGGTATCCACGGTTCCGGCAGCGGTAATCGGAATCCTGTTTAATGATCTGTTTGAGAAATATTTTTATAATTACCAGACGGTGGCCGTGATGCTGATTCTGTTTGGAATTGCCTTTATTCTGATTGAAAATCATTATAAAGGGAAGAACGCGAAAATCAGTACATTGGCGGATATTGGTTATAATACGGCGTTTCTGATCGGATTGTTCCAGCTGATTGCAGCGATTTTTCCGGGAACCTCCCGTTCCGGAGCAACCATTGTGGGGGCACTTCTGATCGGTGTGTCCCGAACGGTTGCCGCCGAATATACCTTTTTCCTTGCAATTCCGGTGATGTTTGGAGCAAGCCTGTTGAAGCTGCTTAAATTTGGGTTTTCCTTTACCACCAGTCAGCTGGTGATTCTCATCGTGGGAATGGTGGTAGCCTTTGTGATTTCACTTCTGGTGATCCGTTTTCTGATGGGGTACATTAAAAAGCATGATTTTAAGGTGTTCGGATGGTATCGGATTGCATTGGGAGCACTGGTGCTGATCTGTGGTCTGGCAGGTTTCGTGCATGCTTAAGATTTATGTGACGGACTGTACATTTTTGAAAAGTAAGATGCAGTGGCAACAGATGGAAAGGCTGGTTTCGGAAGAGAGACGGGAGAGAATCCTGTCTTTTCATTCTATGGATGACAGGCGGCGCTCCCTAGCAGCGTCGCTTTTGCTTCGAATTGCACTTTTGGAGGAGCATATCTCCTATGAGGAGACCTGCTTTTCGAAGGGGAGACATGGAAAACCGCTTCTTACAAACAGCAGTCTGTATTTTAATGTCAGTCATGCCGGGGAGCGGGCTATGTGTGCTCTGGCAGACCGGGAGGTTGGTGCAGACGTGGAAAGCCTGTTTCGATTTGAAAAGAGGAAAAAAGGGCCGGAACATATTGCCGGGAAATGCCTGAACCCGAAGGAACTGGCGATTTTGGAAGGTTCTGATCGGTATGAAGAAGAGCTGATCCGTGTCTGGACGAAGAAGGAAAGCTATGTCAAGATGACCGGAGAGGGACTGTCGCGGGATTTTACTACAGTTGACACAACGGTTGAAAACTGCTATGAGCAGCGTATTCTGCCGGGCGGCTACTGTGCCACGGTCTGTACGCGGGAATTCTGCGGTCCGGGAATCTGGCAGGAGGTTACATGGAATAATGGCAGGCAGGAGGGGTATCAACTATGCATGATGAATTGACGAAAAAGGATATAGAAAAAATGGAGGCAGAGATCGAGCACCGTAAGCTGGTGGTGCGAAAGGAAGCGCTGGAGGACGTGAAAGAGGCCAGAGCCCAGGGAGATCTGAGTGAGAATTTTGAGTATAAGGCTGCCAAGAAATTTAAGAATGAGAATGAAAGCAGGATCCGTTATCTGGAAAAGATGATTAAGACTGCTGTAGTGATATCAGAGGATTCCCCGGAGGATGAGGTGGGGATGAATAATACAGTGGACGTTTATTTTGAGGAGGATGATCTGGTGGAAACCTATAAGCTGGTGACCACGGTGCGCAGCAATTCCTTAAAGAACCTGATCAGTCGTGAGTCGCCGTTAGGCGCTGCGATTTTCGGACACAAAGTGGGAGACCGCTGCGAAGTCAGGGTGAACGATGACTATTCCTATTTCGTTCAGATCAAAAGAATCGAGAATACCGTTGATGACGGGACGGATGAACTGCGCAAGTTTTAAGAATCACATAAGAAAAGAGATAAGGGGACAAAATGAAAGTATCAAATATTTTAAAAGAGAATCAGGTAACCATTTCCTGCGAGCTTTTTCCGCCGAAGAAAGGCTCCCAGCTGGAGAATTATAAGTCGATCGTTGCCCAGACAGCACAGCTTGGGCCTTCCTATATCAGCTGCACCTATGGCGCCACCGGCGGCACCAGCGATTACACTGTGGAGATTGCAGAAACGATCAATGCCTGCGGGGTTCCGGCCATTGCCCATCTGACCTGTGCTTCCTCCACCAAGGAGAAGGTGCACTCGGTGATCCGGGAACTGAAGGAACGAGGCATTGAGAATATTCTTGCCCTGCGGGGGGATATTCCGGAAAATGCAGATTTCCCGCTGCCGAATCAGTATCATCATGCCATTGAGCTGATCCGTGAGATAAAGGAGGAGGGAGATTTCTGCATCGGTGGTGCATGCTATCCGGAGGGACATCCGGAGGCGGCATCCATGGATGAGGATCTGAACTATCTGAAGGAGAAGGTAGATGCAGGGTGTGAGTATCTGACCACCCAGATGTTTTTTGACAACAATGTATACTACCGCTTTTTGTATAAGGCTTTGGCAAAGGGGATAGATGTACCTGTAACGGCCGGAATCATGCCGGTGACCAATGCCACGCAGGTCAGGAGAACCATTTCCCTGACAGGAAATCTCGTTCCGGCAAAATTCCTCAGCATTGTGGACCGTTTCGGGGATAATCCCCTGGCGATGCGTCAGGCAGGAATTGCCTATGCTACGGAACAGATCATTGATCTGATTGCAAACGGTGTGAACCATATCCATATTTATTCCATGAATAAGCCGGATGTGGCTGCTGCCATTATGGATAATCTTTCTGAGATTTATGTGAGAGGATAAGAACCTGCCCGCTAAGACGAAAGGATGGGGTATCATGAAAAAAGAGACAGAACTGATGCGTGAGCTTACAGAGCTGACCAAAGAGACCAGAGCCGGAAGGATCCACTGGGATATTCAGTACCAGACCACGGAATACAATGATCCCGCCCAAAAACCGGTAGAAGAGGAAGATGGAGAAAAATGGATCGTGGATGAGTGCTTTGTGGGCTACCACTGTATCCATCACGACAAGGAATTTCTTTTGATTACCTACGAGCAGTTTTATACCTGTGGGGATAAGAAAAAATCCTGTAATCTGATCTTCCTGCCGCCGGACGGAATCCGCTTTTTTGATGTGGATGTTCTGGCTCCCTATGCGGTGACGGCAGACCAGATGCTGGTTTATGAGGCACATATGCTGTGGCTTACAATCCTGGAGGTCTATAAGGAAAATCCGACTCTTGTGAAGCTGGATGTGACACCCAGAGAACTGGTGCTGCAGAACAAAAGGTTCTAGTACAGCGAGAGGTGAGAGAGATGGAGGAAAAATATGCCGTAGTTACAGGAGCCAGCTCAGGCATCGGAAAAGCGTTTGCCAGGCAGCTGGCAGGGGAAGGATATCATCTGGTATTGGTGGCAAGAAGACGGGAGCGCCTTATGGAGCTTTCCCGGGAACTGAAAGACCGGGGAACAGAGAGTGTGGTATTGGCTGCAGACCTGTCCCAGATGTCGGAATGTCACCGGCTGATGGAGGCTCTGTCCGATAAATTCCTCGGGATCTTTATCAATAATGCCGGCTTTGGAGACTGCGGTTGTTTTCTGGAAACCGATGAGGAAAAGGAGCTTGGGATGATTGATGTCAATGTCAAGGCTGTTCATCTGTTGACCAAGCTGGTCCTTCGGCAGATGGAGAAGCAGGGGGAGGGCATTCTTCTCAATGTGGCGTCCTCGGCGGGACTCATTCCGGCCGGTCCTTATATGTCAGCTTATTATGCAACAAAGTCTTATGTGGCAAGTCTGACCCGGGCAGTTGCCCAGGAGCTTAAGGAAAAGGGAAGCAGGGTTTATATTGGTGTTCTTTGTCCGGGCCCGGTCAACACGGAATTTAATTCCATTGCCAATGTGGAGTTTTCGCTTCCGGGAATATCAGCGGAAGACTGCGTGGCTTACGCTGTTAAAATGATGAAAAAGAGGAAGGTCGTCATCATTCCAACTTTTCGCATGAAAGCAGCCATCTTCGCAATACGGATGATTCCCCATTCTCTTTACATCCGGGTCACCGGTCACCAGCAGAAAAAGAAATTGGGCCGTGTCTGAAAAAACAGGGTTGACAGGAAACGACATTTGGAATATAGTTATATCAGTTCAATAAGTGAAAATCAATGAGCGAAGGTAAGTACAGCAGAGGATGCTTTACAGAGAGCCGGCGGTGGTGGAAGCCGGTAAGATATTCTGTCTGGAATGGATTCGTTAGATGCAAGGTGAATATGAATTTTTCATTAGTAGCTGAGCCGTTTCCCCACGTTACAGGGGTGAGGATATCGAGACTTTTTGTCTCTGTATCATAGAGGTTGCGTAATTGGTGGCAGTTATTTCCGATTCGGAGATAGCTGCCTTTTTTCATGTAGGCAACGAAAACAGGGTGGCACCACGATTGATTCGTCCCTGATATGGCGTAGGCTGTATCAGGGACTTTTTATTTGCAAGAAAGAGGAGGAAAATGATGAAGAGAAGATTGAGAGTGTATAAGAAAACAGTCAGTATCGTGAATGAGACAGCCACGGGGATGTATGAGAGCCTGACGGGAGATAAGAAGGGTTTCCTGCTGGAGAGTTACGATAAGAATTATGACCGCTATACCTTTTTCGGTTGTGAGCCGGAGGAGATCATCACCTCGAGTGGAAATGCACTGGTGATCACAAAGGCAGATGGCAGCAGGGAGGTCCGGGAGGGTAACCCGTTAGTGCGACTGAAGGAATATTACAGTGAATTTGAAATCGTAAAGGACAATGAGGAACTGTCCTTTTCCGGCGGGCTGGTGGGAAATCTGGGGTATGATTTTGTCAGGTATGCAGAGGTTCTTCCAGACAATAATCCGGATGAGATCGGGATCGAGACCATTCAGATGATGCTGATGACAAAGTTCATCATGGTGGATCATGTGGCAGAAACGCTCACCGGCATTGTGCTGGGAGAGGATTCAGAGGCGGGGCGAAAGGCTTCTCTGGAGGAAGCGGAAGACATGATTACAAAGGCCCGCGCCCATGCCGGCGATACAAAGGAAAAGAGCTTTGTTCATGACGGCGTGATCGTTCATCAGTCAGATACCTTAGAGCAGTACTGTGAAAAGGTGAATAAAATCAAGCACTATATCAAAGAAGGACATATCTTCCAGACCGTGCTTTCCCAGAGATGGACCGTGCAGACCGGGCAGAGCGGGTTCGAGCTTTACAAGGAGCTTCGCGAGTTAAATCCTTCTCCGTATCTGTATTACTTTAATTTCGGTGATTTCGAGGTGATCGGAAGCTCTCCGGAGATGATCGTAAAGCAGCAGGGCAAGCGGGTGTTCACCTGTCCCATTGCGGGAACCAGAAGAAGAGGTGTGGATGCAGAGGAGGATGCACTTCTCAAGGATGAGCTGCTTAGGGATGAGAAGGAGCGGGCCGAACATGTGATGTTAGTTGATCTGGCCAGAAACGACATGGGACGCATTGCCGAGTTTGGAACTGTCAAGGTAACCCAGTTCATGGAAGTGCAGAATTATTCCCATGTGATGCACATTGTTTCCCAGGTGGAGGGACGTAAGAAGGGAGAATTCCATCCCTTCGATCTGGTATCCTCTTTCCTGCCGGCGGGAACCTTAAGCGGTGCGCCAAAGATTCGTGCAATGGAAATTATTGATGAACTGGAAACGGTAAGGAGAGGGTTGTATGGCGGAGCTACCGGCTATGTGGATTTCTCCGGTGACATGGATTTCTGTATTACCATCCGTACTATGGTAAAGAAGGGGGATAAGGTCTACCTGCAGGCAGGAGCCGGAATCGTAGCGGATTCCATTCCCGAAAACGAATATCAGGAATGCTGTAATAAAGTCATGGCACTGGCGAAAACCCTGATCGATGAGTCAAAGCTATAGGAGGAACGATTATGATACTGTTAATAGATAATTATGATTCATTTACCTACAACCTTTACCAGTATATCGGAATTTTTGATTCTGACATCAAGGTTGTCCGCAATGATAAAATCACCATCGATGAGATGAAGGAAATGGACCCGGAGCGCATTCTTCTTTCTCCGGGACCCAAAAGCCCCAAGGAGGCCGGCATCTGCATGGATGTGGTGAAGGAATTTACCGGGAAAAAGCCGATCCTTGGCATCTGTCTGGGACATCAGTGCATTGGCGAGGCTTTAGGCGGCACGGTCTCATACGCAAAGGCGCTTTTCCACGGCAAACAGTCGCTGATCACCCACGATGGCAGCAGCGTGTTTACCGGAATAGATTCCCCCATTAAGGTTGCAAGGTATCATTCGCTGGCCCTGCAGGAGGCAGATCTGCCGGAGTGCCTGAAGATTCTTGCAAAAACCGAGGACGGCGAGATCATGGCTGTCCGGCACAGGGAATATCCGGTGGTGGGGCTTCAGTTCCATCCGGAATCCATTTACACGGAGCATGGCAAGCGCATTGTAGAAAATTTCGTCAATGGAACCATATAAGATATGTTCCATAAAGGAGAAGAAAATGATATTAGATGAGATCGTAGAAGACAAAAAAAAGCGTCTGGCAGAGCACAAGGCAAGGGTCTCCTTCCAGGAAATGAGGCATCTGGCAGAGGCGGCAAAGACCTTAGATCCCGACTGCTTTTACCATAATTTGAAAAAAGAGGGAATCTCCATCATCGGAGAATTCAAAAAGGCTTCTCCAAGCCTCGGGAAGATCGCCGGCAAAATGGATCTTCTGGAGCGGATCGACGAGTATAATGCCTCTGTGGATGCCATCTCCTGCCTGACGGAGGAGGATCATTTCGATGGAAGTGTGGACTATTTAAAGCAGATTCGAAGCGCGTCTGAGCTTCCGATTCTGCGAAAGGACTTCATGATCGACGAGTACCAGTTTTACGAGGCAAAGGCTATCGGAGCCGATGCAGTGCTTCTCATCGCTGCCATTTTAGATGATGTGCAGATGCATGATTTTTATCAGCTGGCCAGACATCTTGGGCTGGATGTGCTGGTGGAGGCCCACAACGAGGAGGAAATCGAGCGATCCATGAGAATCGATCCCCGGATCATCGGTGTGAATAACCGGAACCTCAAAGATTTTTCCATATCTCTGGAAAATACGAAGAGACTTCGCCCCTATGTGCCGGAGGATAAGGTTTTTGTGGCGGAGAGCGGCATTATGGGAGATGAGGATGTGAAATTTTTAAAGGAATGCAAAGTGGATGCTTTTCTGATCGGAAGGGCATTCATGGAGGCAGAAAATCCGAAGGAGCTGGCAGAGTCGTGGAAAAGACTGTAAAAATAAAAATATGCGGGCTGACCCGTCCTCAGGAGGCAGAATACTTAAATGAAGCCGGTGCAGATTACGGAGGTTTTGTTTTCTATGGGCCCAGCAGGCGCAATGTAACAATCCCTCAGGCAGTGGAAATTAAAAATAAGTTCAGCCAGGGAATCGGTTCAGTTGCGGTAACGGTGTCACCGGAAGTAAAGCTGGTCTGTGATCTTGAGGCTGCAGGCTTTGATATCCTGCAGGTACATAAGAAATTGTCAAAGGAGGTGCTCAAGGCGGTGAATATTCCCGTCTGGTATGCAGTGAATTTGACAAATCTATCGGATCTTCAGGAAAAGGCAGGATTTCTCTTAGAGCTTCCTGAAGCGTTATCCCGAAAAATCAGGGGAATTGTGGTGGATGCCGGAAGTTTTGGCAGCGGGAAAACCTTTGATTGGAGCAGTGCTGCAAAGCAGATCAGAAACAAGGAGCTTTTGAAAGATAGAAGTTTTATTCTTGCCGGGGGGCTGAATCCTTCGAATGTGAAGGAGGGCATCCGGCTCCTCCAGCCGGATGTGGTGGATGTGAGCTCCGGTGTGGAAGGAGACAATGGAAAAGACAAAAATCTGATTTTAGAATTTACAGAAAGGGTGAAAAAAGATGAATGAGAAAGCATATTACGGACAGTTTGGCGGCCAGTACGTATCTGAGTCGCTGATGAATACTTTGGATGAGCTGGATGCGGCCTTTGAGGAAGCCATCCGTGATCCCAAGTTTATGGAACAGTATCACTATTATTTGAAGCAGTATGTAGGCCGTGAAACGCCCCTTTATTTTGCAGAGCGGCTGTCGGAGAAGTATGGTACAAAGATTTATTTAAAGAGAGAGGATCTGAATCATACCGGGGCACACAAGATCAATAATGTCATCGGGCAGATTCTTCTTGCCAGGCGGATGGGAAAGACCAGGGTCATCGCGGAGACCGGAGCCGGCCAGCACGGCGTAGCCACGGCTACAGGAGCAGCTCTTTTCAATATGGAGTGCACCGTATACATGGGCAAAGAGGATATTGAGAGACAGAAGCTGAATGTGATGCGTATGGAGATGCTGGGGGCAAAGGTAGTTTCCGTGGAATCCGGAAGTAATACCTTAAAGGATGCCACCAATGAAGCGATCCGTACCTGGGCGAAGACGGCAGAGGATACCTTTTATGTCATAGGTTCCGCCGTTGGACCGTATCCGTATCCCAAGATGGTCAAGGAATTCCAGAGTGTGATCAGCCGGGAAGCAAAGCGCCAGCACCTGGAGGTGGAGGGAAAAAACCCTGATGTGGTTATGGCCTGTGTGGGTGGCGGTTCCAACTCCATCGGAATGTTTGCCGACTTTATCGATGAGAAGGATGTGGAGCTCATCGGTGTGGAGGCGGCCGGCCTTGGCATAGAGACAGGGAAACATGCTTCTGCCATGGCTCTCGGTGAGCCGGGCGTGCTGCACGGCATGAAATCCTATCTGCTTCAGGATACAGACGGCAATATCCAGCTGGCTCACTCCATTTCTGCCGGTCTGGATTACCCGGGGGTTGGACCGGAGCACGCTTATCTGCGGGACACCGGAAGAGCAAAGTACGTGGCAATCACCGATACGGAAGCTATGGATGCCCTGATGGAGCTCTGCAAGCTGGAAGGAATCATTCCGGCCATCGAGAGCGCCCATGCCGTTGCCTACGCCTTTAAAAAGGCAAAAGAAATGACCAGGGACCAGAGCATGATCATCTGCCTGTCCGGCCGCGGAGATAAGGATGTCAATACCATATCCGATTATCTGGCAGGCAAGGGATATTTGAACTAGGAGGAAAAAGCAATGAATCGTATTGAGACAGCTCTTGCAGTATTGCAGGAGAAAAAGGAAAAAGCGTTTATCACCTATATTACGGCAGGACTGCCGGATTATGATAAGACGAAGGAACTGATCTGTGCCCAGGAAAAGGCCGGCACCGACATCATTGAACTGGGGATTCCCTTTTCCGATCCGGTAGCAGACGGACCGGTGATTCAGGCGGCCTCCTATGATGCTATCAAAAACGGAGCCAATCTGGAGAAAACCTTCGACTGCATGAGAGAGCTTAGGGCCGCTCAGGTGGAGATTCCCATCGTCTTCATGATGTACTATAACACGGTTCTTCATTATGGCGTGGAGAAATTTGTGTCGATGTGCCATACCTGCGGTGTTGACGGACTTATCATTCCGGATCTGCCCTTTGAGGAGCAGGGGGAACTTGCTGCTTTGTTGGAAGGCAGCGATGACACCATTCTGATTGAATTGGTATCTCCGGTATCAGGAGCGCGCGTGCCGAAGATCTTAGAGCATGCCAGAGGCTTCGTATACTGCGTATCCTCCATGGGCGTTACAGGTCAGGAAGGCTCTTTCCACCGGGAGGTTATCAATTATCTCACCAGTGTAAAGTCTGTCTCTAAAATTCCTGTCATGATGGGCTTTGGTATCCGAACCGCAGAGGATGTCCGCCCTATGAAGGATATCATCGATGGTGCGATTGTAGGATCTCATTTTATTAACCTGATGCGGGATTCGGACTTTTCAGCGGAAGCTGCCGCCGACTACTGCAGCACCTTCAAAAAAGAACTGAATTTTTGATGCTTTTTGATTGTTAAGGGAGGCTTTGGGCATATATATGAAAAATCAAAATGTGCTGCCCATTTTATGATCATGGGAATTGGGATGTAGAAAACAATTTTTTTCTCATATGTCCAATTTAGGAAATAAGCCAGGTTTTGCAATATATAAGGAGGAAATGAAAATGCAGGATATTTTGAACAAACTGGTGGCAGGAAACAACCTTACGAGGGAGGAGGCCATGCAGGCACAGGAGCTGATCTTAACAGGTCAGGCAACTCCGGCCCAGATTGCATGCTTCCTTACCGCACTGCGTATGAAGGGAGAGACGCTGGATGAGATCACTGGTCTCGCAGCGGTATTAAGAGAGAAAGCCAACACCATCTCTCCGAAGGTTGACAATTACGTGGACTTTGTGGGAACCGGCGGAGATCGCACCAACACCTTTAATATTTCTACCACTTCTGCATTTGTGACGGCCGCCGCAGGACTTCCGGTGGCAAAGCACGGCAACCGTTCCATTTCTTCTAAGAGCGGGGCAGGAGATGTGCTGGAGGCCCTTGGCGTTAATATTTCTGCAGACCCGAAGGTGGTGGAGAAGTGTGTGGAGACGGTGGGAATCGGTTTTATGTTTGCACCGCATTTTAACCCGGCCATGAAGTATGTGGGACCCGTTCGTAAGGAACTGGGCATCCGCACAGTATTTAATATTTTAGGGCCGCTTTCCAATCCGTCCCGGGCGAAGAAGATGATGATCGGTGTATACTCGCCGAGTCTGACAGAGCTGATTGCAGGGGTACTTGCAAACCTTGGAGTTGAGAGCGGATTTGTAGTCAGCGGTGATGACAATATGGATGAGATCACTCTCACCGGTGAGACTACGGTTTCTGAAATCAGGAACGGAGAGATTAAGACCTATAAGATATCACCGGAGCAGTTTGGTTTAAAGCGCTGCGACATCAGTGAACTGCAGGGAGGAGACGGTGCAGCCAACGCAGAGATTACAAAGAATATTCTTTCCGGTAAGGAGCAGGGAGCAAAGAGGGACATCGTTCTTTTGAATGCAGGTGCAGCTCTCTATATTGGCGGCAGGGCAGAAAGCATTGAGGCCGGTATGAAGCTTGCGGTTTCTACGATTGATTCCGGTAAGGCAGTGGATACCTTAAATGCGCTGGCAGCTGCGACACAGGAGCAGTAGGATGCAGAAGGATAGCAGGAAACCTTTCGACATGGGCGCGAGGTATCAGAAGAATCACACGAATTTCCGCCTCTGGGCTCCTACGGCAGACGCAGTTTCGTTACGTATGTTCGAGAGAGGAGACGGAGACTGCCTTTTGATGGAGATTCCTATGGAAAAGGAGGCGTATGGAATCTGGTCTGCCGATGTCCCCGGGGATAAAAATCACACCTATTATACCTACCGGGTGGTCCGGGGTGAGGATTCTGTGGAGACACAGGATCCTTATGCTTACGCGGCCGGGGTCAATGGGCTTCGGAGTATGGTGCTGGATCTTGGGGAAACGGATCCGGCAGGCTTTGAAAGGGATCATGGTCCGGCTCTTGGGAATCAAACAGATGCTGTGATCTGTGAGATCTCGGTTCCTTATATGACGGCCGGAAATGCTTCCGGTGTGAAGCATCCGGGTAAATTTCTTGGGCTTGCAGAGGAAAATACGCACACTGCATCGGGCACGCCGACGGGGCTCTCTTATCTGAAGGAACTGGGAATAACGCATGTGCAGCTGATGCCGGTGTTTGATTTTGCCAGCGTGGATGAGGCGGGAGAAAACCAGTACAACTGGGGTTACGATCCCATGAATTACAATGTGCCGGAGGGATCCTATTCTACGGATCCCTTTCATGGACAGGTGCGTATCAGGGAGCTTAAGCAGATGGTAATGGCCTTTCACCGGGCCGGGATCGGCGTGATCATGGATGTGGTCTACAATCATGTGTACAGTGCAGGGGACAGCTGTTTTGAAAAGGTCGAGCCCGGGTACTTTTTCCGTAAAAAAGGTGACGGATATTCCAATGGCTCCGGCTGTGGCAATGAGATTGCCTCAGAGCGTCCCATGGTGCGAAAATACATTGTAGATTCCATCTGTTATTGGGCATCGGAATACCATATAGACGGCTTTCGGATGGATCTGATGGGACTTTTGGACATCGAGACTCTGAATGAAATTTCGGGAAGTTTACAAAAGATCAATCCGAATATTCTGTTGTACGGGGAAGGGTGGACCGGGGGAGAGAGTCCCTGCCCGGTTTATCTGCGGGGAGTCAAAACCAATGTACGTATGTTGAGCGGTATTGGGATGTTTTCCGATGATATCAGGGATACCATAAGGGGAAATGTGTTTAATAGATTGGAAACTGGATTTGCCGGTGGTCATCCGGGAATGGAAAATGCAGTCCGATACAGCGTTGCCGGAGCTGTCTGGCATCCTCAGGTGGATTACGGAGCGTATCATTATACGCCGGGAGGCCCCTGGGCAGAGGCACCGTCAGATACGATCAATTATGTGTCCTGCCATGACAATCTGACCCTTTGGGATAAGCTTGCTGCTTCCTTACCGGAAAAAAGTGAAAGAGATCGTTTTGCTATCAACCGGCTGGCGGCAGCCATGGTATTTACCTCCCAGGGAATCCCCTTTTTTCTGGGCGGCGAAGAATGTGCAAGGTCAAAGCCCATTGAAAACAGCAGGGAGGTCTCGGACAATAGCTACAATCTTTCCCTGTATACCAATGCCCTGCGTTATGAAAGAGACGAAATGAAAGAGCAGCTTCTTTGTTATTACAAGGGGCTGATCGCTTTCCGGAAAGCGCATAAAGGGCTTCGGCTTTCGACGGCAGAGGAGGTTCGGACGAAGCTTCATTTCCTGGAGAATACGCCGGAAAAGGTCGTGGGATTTACCCTGGAAGAGGGGAAGAAATGTCTTCTTGTGGTATATAATGCGTCGGAGGAGAAGGTTTCGATCGAACTGGAAGGAGAGGAAGGCTGGCAGGTGTTTGTGGATAAAACACGCGCAGGGGTGCTTCCTCTCCGGAAAATCACGGGAACCGCCACAGTGGAGGGCATCAGCTGCCTTGTGGCTATTGGGTCGGTTTGTTGATGTAGTTGGTTTTGTACTTCGAGTAAACGATTTTCTGGCTCTTGTATAATCCGAAGTAGCCGGAAAGCATATAGCTGAAGGCGGTGGCCAGCAGGAAATAGGGCATGCCGTCATAGCCGAACAGCTCAAAGCTGATGAGTAACGAGGTGATGGGGCAGTTGGTTACACCGCAGAAGACACTTGTCATTCCCACTGCTGCGCAGAGGGACGGAGAGAATCCGAGGATATTGCCGAAGAGACAGCCAAAGGCAGCTCCGGTAAAAAAGCTTGGTACGATCTCGCCGCCCTTGAAGCCGGCACCCAGTGTAAGCGCGGTAAAGATCATCTTGAGAAGAAAAGCCTCCGGGCGAACCTCGCCGTGCATACATCCGGTAATGATGTCGATACCGGTGCCGTTGTAATCACGGCTGCCCACGATAAGGGTCAAAAGCACCACAAGAACACCGCCTGCCATGGAGCGGAGGTATGGATTTTTCAGAAATCTTTTGTAGAGTTCTTCACTTTTGTGAAGAAGGATGCAGAACAGGATGCTGACCAGCGCGCAGAGAATTGCCAGTGCAGAAATCTTAACGGCCGGAAAGATACCGAATTTCGGCAGCGGGTCGATGGGGAAAATGCTGCTGGAAATCCCGAAGGAGACAGCGATTCCGTGGGCAACCAGAGAGCTGATGACGCAGGGAACCAGAGCAATGTAGTACATGACGCCGACACTGACCATCTCCATCGGAAGGATTGCCGCCGCCATGGGCGTTCCAAACAACGCAGAGAAGGCTGCGCTCATGCCGCACATGATCATGACATGCTTGTCCTTCTCGTCAAAGCGGAATAATTTTCCCAGACCGCTTCCAAGGCTTCCCCCCATTTGAAGAGCGGCTCCCTCTCGTCCGGCAGAACCGCCGAAGAGATGGGTGATCAGAGTGGAGGTAAAAATTAACGGTGCCATTCGCACCGGAATCTGTTCATCGGTCTGGATGGCAGAAATGACCAGATTGGTTCCCGTATCCTTTTCATCCTTTAGAAGATGATAGGCGGCCACAATGATAAGACCTCCTACCGGAAGCAGATACAAAAGCCATGGATACTGTCCCCTGAGTACCGTGACAAAGCTTAAGGCGAAATAGAAGGCCGTGCCGCAAAGCCCTACGATTCCTCCTACGATTATGGAGAAAATGACCCACTTTACAGACACGATGCCCCGGTGGACGTTGTGCTTGATTTTGTGTTTGATAACATCATTCATAAAAAAACTACCTCATTTGTTGTTTCCCTAATAGTATCATTTTAAAAGCTCTTTTACAAGAGAATAAGATGTGGTATGATGATGGTTGATATTGTTCGTAATTATCTATTACTGTTTACAGGAAAAAGGAGCATAAGTTATGAGAACAAGTGGTGTGTTAATGCCGATTTCCTCCCTTCCATCCCCCTATGGAATCGGAACGATGGGAAAGGCGGCCAGATCATTTATTGATTTTCTGGAACAAAGCGGCCAGACCTATTGGCAGATTCTTCCCATCTGTCCTACCAGCTATGGGGATTCCCCTTACCAGTCTTTTTCCAGCTTTGCGGGAAACCCGTATTTTATCGATCTGGATGATCTGTGCAGGGATGGCCTTTTGACAAAGGAGGAGTGCGAGGCTGCCGATTTTGGGGATAATGAGGAAGCTGTTGATTATGGAAGCCTGTATGGCTCCAGATATGCGCTGCTTCGAAAGGCCTATATCCGGTTTAAGAAGGATGCGCCGAAGGGATTTTACGCATTTTGTGAGGAAAAAAAGGAATGGCTTGAGGATTATGCCCTTTTTATGGCCTTGAAGGATGCCAATGACGGCATTTCATGGAGCCGGTGGGAGAATGACCTTCGTTTCCGTAAGAAACATGCGATGGCAGCCGCAAAGGAAAAATATGCGGAGGATATCGAATTCTATAAGATGCTTCAGTACCTGTTTTTCAAGCAGTGGAAGAAATTAAAAAAGTATGCTAACAAGAGAGGAATCAGAATCATTGGGGATGTGCCGATTTATGTGGCAGCAGACAGCGCAGATGTCTGGGCCAACCCGAAGCAGTTTTATCTGGATGAGGATCTGATGCCGATTGAAGTGGCCGGATGCCCGCCGGATGCTTTTTCCGAGGATGGACAGCTGTGGGGCAATCCTCTGTTTCGCTGGGACGAGATGAAAAAGGACGGCTATGTCTGGTGGACAAAGCGGATCAGGGCCATGTCGGAGCTTTATGATATCGTGCGGATCGACCATTTCCGGGGCTTTGATTCCTACTACGCGATCCCGGCCCAGGATAAGACTGCACGGAATGGCCAGTGGAAAAAGGGCCCGGGTATGGATCTGTTCCGGCATCTTCGAAAGAAGCTCGGGAAGCTTCCAATCATTGTGGAGGATCTTGGCTTTTTGACACCCTCCGTCCGCAAACTTCTCAAGGATTCCGGTTTCCCCGGGATGAAGGTGATCCAGTTTGCCTTTGACAGCCGGGAGGGCAGCGATTATCTTCCGCATACCTATCCGAAGCACTGTGTGGTGTACACCGGAACCCATGACAATGATACGGTGATGGGCTGGATGCAGACAGCACCGAAGAAATCAGTGGCCTTTGCCAGGGAGTACCTGAATCTTACCAAAAAGGAGGGCTACAACTGGGGTATGATGCGTGGCGCCTGGTCCTCCGTTGCGGACATGGCCATCGTGCCGATGCAGGATCTTCTCGGTCTGGGCTCACAGGCCCGCATGAACACGCCGTCCACTCTTGGAGATAATTGGAAATGGCGTATGAGAGCCGATGCGCTGACGGAGGAGCTTGCGAAGAAACTATATCGGTATATGCAGATGTACGGACGGATCAATCCCCAGCTCTCCAGGAGGAAGAAGAAAGAAAAGAAAAAATAAAACATAAAAGCATCCCTTTTCCCATATATATAGATATATATATGAGAAAGGGGACTTTTTTTATGATGGACAATGGCAAAAGCAGTGACTTTGATCTATATAAAGACATTAATGGCCGAACGAACGGTCAGATTTACATCGGGGTGGTGGGTCCTGTCCGAACCGGGAAATCTACCTTTATCAAGCGTTTCATGGATTTGTGTGTGCTGCCCTACATCAGAGACGAGAACGTGAAAAAGCGTACGGAGGATGAACTGCCTCAGTCGGCGGCCGGGAAAACGATCATGACCACCGAGCCCAAATTCATCCCACAGGAAGCTGCGGAAATATCCCTGACGGATGACAGCAGCATAAAGGTCCGACTCATAGACTGCGTTGGATTTATGGTGGAGGGGGCAAGCGGTCACATGGAGGGCAGCGAAAGCAGGATGGTAAAGACACCCTGGTTTCAAGAGGAGATTCCCTTTGTGGATGCCGCCCGTATCGGAACGGAAAAGGTCATAAGAGATCACGCTACGATCGGCATTGTGGTGACCACAGACGGAAGCATCGGTGACCTGCCCCGGGAAAATTATCTTAAGGCAGAACAGAATACCATCAGTGAACTGAACGAAATCGGAAAGCCCTACGTGGTTGTCTTAAATTCACTCCGGCCCTTCAGCGAAGAGACGAAGGCTCTGAAAGAGGAGATGGAGGCGGATTACGGGACCATCGTCATTCCTGTAAACTGTCAGCAGATGCACCGGGAGGATATTGCTGCCATTTTAAATGCAGTGCTTTTGGAGTTCCCTGTTACCCGGATGGACTTTGTGATTCCCAAGTGGACGGAAATGCTGCCTTCAGATCATCCCGTGAAGTCTGCCATGATCCATACGGCAGCAGAAATGCTGAAAAAAGCAGACAAAATCCGCGATATCATTGGCTTTCAGGGGAAGAGGAATCTTGCGGAGTTTTTGGGCCAACAGGGTGAGGAGCCTTTTTTCAAAGAAATACAGATGCAGAATATCAGCCTTTCTGATGGAATTGTTACCGCCCGTATGGAAGTGGATGACAAATATTATTTTGCCTATATCAGTGAAATGACCGGGGTTTCCATTGATGGGGAATACCAGCTGATCTCCATGCTTCGCTCCCTTGCAGAGATGAAAAAGAAATATGAGCAGGTGGGAGATGCACTGGACTCTGTGGAGCAGAAGGGCTACGGCGTAGTAATGCCGGGACTTTCCGATATCCGTATGGAGGATCCTGTGCTGATTGAGCACGGCGGGAAATATGGGGTGAAAATGAAAGCCCTTTCTCCATCTATTCATATGATCAAGGCAAATATTGAGACTGAGATCGCTCCCATCGTGGGCAGCGAGGAGCAGGCAAATGATCTGATTACATACATAAAGGCCGGACAGGAGAGTGGCGAGGGAATCTGGAATACCAACATTTTCGGTAAGACCGTGGGCGAACTGATGGAGGATGGCATCCGCAGCAAGATCACGCAGATGGATGATGAGTGCCAGATGAAGCTGCAGGATACCATGCAGAAGATCGTCAACGACAGCAAGGGAGGGCTGGTCTGCATCATTATTTAATTTGTCCGGCTGGTGAATGAACGAGGATCATCAAAGGAGACGTAATCCGGGAAATGGAAAGAAGTTGTGATTCATTCGTATACGTGTTACAATGGAACAAATGTCAGATTGTGTTTTTGATGACAGGAGGACGTTATATATGGGAGAGGTATACGAGAAGCTTTTGCGATGTGTGGAGAGCGTTAGAAAAAAGACCGATTTTAAGCCGCAGGTGGCGCTGGTTCTGGGCTCCGGTCTTGGTGACTACGCGGATGGCATCCGGGTGGAATCAGAACTTGATTACCATGAAATCGAGGGTTTTCCGGTGTCTACGGTTCCGGGACATGTGGGAAGATTTATTTTTGGATATGTAGGAGAAATTCCGGTAGTGTGCATGCAGGGCAGGGTCCATTACTATGAGGGTTATGCCATGTCGGATGTGGTGCTGCCCATTCGTCTCATGGGTTTGCTGGGAGCACAGGTCCTTTTTCTTACGAATGCGGCAGGAGGAATTCAGCTTGGCATGAAGGCAGGAGATCTGATGTTGATTACCGGGCAGATTGCAAGCTTTGTTCCTTCCCCGCTGATTGGACCCAACCCAGAGGAACTGGGGGCCCGGTTTCCGGATATGAGCGAGATCTATGACAGGGATCTGATTTTGACGGCGCGTAAATGTGCATCGGATCTTGGCATTGATTTAAAGGAGGGCACTTACCTCCAGTTTACGGGGCCGGCCTACGAGTCTCCCCAGGAGGTGGCGATGGCCCGTTTGCTGGGGGCGGACGCAGTAGGAATGAGCACCGCCTGCGAGGCAGTGGCAGCAAACCACATGGGAATGAAGATCGTGGGTATTTCCTGTATATCCAATCTGGCCTGTGGAATTTCCCCGAACCCGCTGTCCCATGCGGAGGTACAAAAAGCGGCCGATGAGGCGGCACCCCGCTTCAAATCGTTCGTGACACAAATGATAAAGGAGATTGGCAGGACATGCAGGTAATTTTTATCCACCACAGCTGTTTTCTGGTAGAAGTGGACGACAAGGTACTGATTTTTGACTATTTCGGCGGCGACCGGGTGAATGGTTACACATTCACGGGAAAGCTTCCTACCTATGCATCGGACACAAAGATTTATATGTTTGCCAGCCACAGCCACAGAGACCATTTTGACATGGACATTCTGCGGCTGAAGGAGCAGTATCCCAATATCCGCTATATCCTTTCGAAGGACATCCGAATCAGTCCGCATTTTCTGGAAAAGCACGGGATTGATCCTGCGGTGCGTTCCGCAGTACAGTTTGTGTCCGGCGGGAACACTTATGAAGTAGATGATCTTACCATACAGACTCTGAATTCCACCGATGCCGGTGTGGCCTTTTATGTGACGGTAAATGGCGTCAGTCTTTTCCATGCCGGTGATTTAAGCGACTGGAAGATGGAGGGGGCGGGAGATCTGATCAACGGCAGGCAGGAACGGCAGTATCAGCATGAAATCAGAAAGCTTTCGGACAAGCCCGTCAATCTTGCTTTTGTCCCGATGGATCCCCGTCTCGGACCGTACCAGACTCTTGGAATTGACTTTTTTGTCAGGAATACGGATGCGGAATTTATTTTTCCTATGCATATGTGGCAGGACTATTCTGCCATTGCCGCATATAAGAAGAGGATTTCCAATCTGGGTATGGCAGAGCGGATCATCGAGATTGAACGGGAAAATCAGGTTTTTCCCTTCGGTGAGAAATAAAGGAACGAAGAAGTTTTTTCGGGATATTGAATTCAGGGACAAGATTGTATATAATATATAAGTTAGAATGATGATATGAATACTGTTTCTGTTAGGATCATTCATAAGGGGATTACAAGAAAACTGTGTATCTCTGAGAGAACAGAAGGAGGACGGGGTATGAGCTTTTTATTATGTATTGCTAAATATGTGGTCGAGATGGTGATTTTGCTTGGAATCGGCCTTCTGGGGGCATTTATTGGAATTAAGCTTCGCAAACATAAGGACGCGAAGAAGGCTGCCGAAGCAACTGTGATGGCAGAGGAAAAAAATGAGTAGTGCACTGCACAAAAGAATATTTTTTGGAGGAAATTAGTAATGAAAAAGAGTTATGGCGTCAATGAGCTGCGCCGGATGTACCTAGAGTTCTTTGAGAGCAAGGGACATCTTGCCATGAAGAGTTTTTCACTGGTTCCGCACAATGACAACAGCTTACTTCTCATTAATGCGGGAATGGCTCCGCTCAAGCCATATTTTACAGGACAGGAAATTCCGCCGAGACGGCGTGTGACCACATGCCAGAAGTGTGTGCGTACCGGCGATATTGAGAATGTAGGAAAGACCGCCCGTCATCTGACATTTTTTGAGATGTTAGGGAATTTCTCTTTCGGCGACTATTTCAAGCATGAGGCGATTGCCTGGTCATGGGAGTTTTTGACCGAGGTGCTGGGATTGGAGAAGGATCGTCTGTATCCGTCTATTTACGGCGAGGACGATGAGGCTTTTGAAATCTGGACAAAGGAAATCGGTGTTCCGGAGGATCGCATTACCCGTTTTTACAGGGATCCCGAGACCGGCGAGTGTGATAATTTCTGGGAGCACGGAGCAGGACCCTGCGGCCCGTGTTCGGAAATTTACTATGACAGAGGTGAAAAGTACGGCTGCGGCAGCCCGGACTGTAAGGTCGGCTGTGACTGTGACCGTTTTATGGAGGTCTGGAACAACGTATTTACACAGTTTGAGGGAGATGGTAAGGGAGGCTATACAGAGCTTTCCCAGAAGAACATCGATACCGGTATGGGACTTGAGCGTCTGGCAGTTGTGATGCAGGATGTGGATTCCGTATTTGATATTGATACCATGAAATCCATTCGCGACGTAATCTGTCAGATGGCGGGTAAGACCTACCACACAGATGCCATGGATGATGTGTCTATCCGACTGATCACGGATCATATCCGTTCCGCAACATTTCTGGTTTCCGATGGTGTTATGCCAAGCAACGAGGGCAGAGGCTATGTGCTCCGCCGTCTGATCCGTCGTGCCGCAAGACATGGACGTATGCTTGGAATTGACGGGCTTTTCCTTGCAAAGCTGTCTGAGACTGTCATCGCGGACAGCAAGGACGGATATCCGGAGCTGGAGGAGAAGAAGGACTTTATCTTTAAGGTTCTGACCCAGGAGGAAGAAAAATTCAACAAGACCATTGATCAGGGGCTTGCAATCTTAAATGACCTGATGGATGAGATGCAAAAGAAGGGCACAAAGGAGCTTCCCGGTGCAGATACCTTCAAGCTTTATGATACCTACGGATTCCCGGTGGATCTGACGGAGGAGATTCTGGAGGAGAAGGGCTTCACCTACAATGAGGAGGAGTTCAAAGCCTGCATGGAAGAGCAGAGACAGAAAGCGAGAAGTGCCCGTAAGGTGACCAATTATATGGGTGCGGACGCTACAGTTTACGAGCAGATTGATCCGGCAGTTACCACAGAGTTTGTGGGCTATGACAGATTGACAGACACCTCAAAGATCACGGTGCTTACCACAGAGACGGAGCTGGTGGAGGCACTTTCCGATGGGGACAAGGGTACCATTATCGCAGAGAAAACCCCGTTCTATGCAACCATGGGTGGTCAGCAGGGAGACAAGGGAATCATCCGTACGAAGGACGGTGTCTTCGAGGTTGAGGATACCATCAAGCTTCTGGGAGGCAAATACGGTCACGTGGGCCACATGACATCCGGCATGATCCGCGTTGGTGAGGAAGCAGAATTTGAGGTAAATGCAGAACTTCGTACCAAGACATGTGCGAACCACTCCGCAACACACCTTTTACAGAAGGCACTTCGTGAGGTGCTGGGAACCCATGTAGAGCAGGCGGGATCCTTCCAGGACAGCGAGCGTACCAGGTTCGATTTTACACATTTTGCAGCATTGACACCGGAGGAGATTACGAAGGTGGAGGATCTGGTCAACCGGGAAATCAATGAAGCGCTGGAGGTACGGACCGATATCATGACTGTCGACGAGGCCAAGAAGACCGGTGCCATGGCACTCTTTGGTGAGAAGTATGGCGAGAAGGTCCGGGTAGTTTCCATGGGAGATTTCTCTAAGGAATTCTGTGGAGGTACTCACGTAAAAAATACGGAGGATATCAAGGCCTTTAAGATTATTTCCGAGAGCGGTGTTGCTGCGGGAGTGCGTCGTATTGAGGCACTGACCGGAGATAATCTTCTTGCATATTATAAGAAGATGGAAGCGGAGTTTGAGGCAGCAGCGAAGGTTGTGAAGGCTACTCCTGCAACCCTTGCAGAACGTTTAGAGCATCTGACTGCAGAACTCAAGGCACTGCAGAGCGAGAATGAATCCTTAAAGAGCAAGGCAGCAAAGGATGCCCTGGGTGACGTTATGGATCAGGTGAAGGAAGTTGGCGGCGTGAAGCTTCTCGCTACCAGTGTTTCCGGTGTTGATATGAACGGTCTGCGTGATCTGGGAGACCAGCTCAAGGATAAGCTGGGGCAGGGCGTGGTCGTGCTTGCTTCCGATTGTGACGGTAAGGTGAATCTGATTGTTATGGCAACGGATGATGCAGTAAAGAAGGGGGCACATGCAGGAAACCTGATCAAGTCCATTGCCGGAAAGGTCGGCGGTGGCGGCGGCGGACGTCCGAATATGGCTCAGGCCGGCGGCAAGAATCCTGCAGGAATTCCGGATGCAATCAATGAGGCTTATTCTGCTCTTTCTCAGATGCTCGGCTAGGACGTTTCCGGTATCTGAAGGTTGATAGAAATCCTCAGGATTGAACAAAATTTGTCACAACAGGAATTTTATGCAAACATTATTTGCATAGAATTTGCCAAAAAATATTGACAAATAAATATATTTTGTTAAAATACTAAATAGTGCAATTAAGATTACCTTACAGTTGTTGCACAATCTCGCAACTGGAGGGAGGTTAGGAAGAGTGTCTAGTGTAATCGTAAAAGAGAATGAAAGCTTAGACAGCGCATTACGTCGTTTCAAGAGAAACTGCGCTAAGGCTGGCATTCAGCAGGAGATTCGTAAGAGAGAGCATTACGAGAAGCCAAGCGTAAGACGTAAGAAAAAGTCTGAAGCTGCGAGAAAAAGAAAGTACAATTAATGTATGAAACCCCACGGAATTGATCCGTGGGGTCTTTTTTTATAATAACTTCCCACACTGATTTTAGTAACCCAGATCCTCTCCAACAAGAATGACCTTGATGCGGTCCGGATTTCCACTGCGGCGAGTAACCACAATCTGGTTGCAGATGCAGTCTGGAGAAAAACAGTCTGCGCAGACTCCGGTAACAGCGCAGGGCGTATTCTTATTCAGCCGGATACAGTTCGGTGGGGTCGCACTGTTTCTAACACGGCTTACGGCACTGGCTGCGTCCGGAACGACTTTGTTCATTCCTGCCACGATCACTACCTGCTTGGGGCCGTAGATCAGTGCTGCAACACGGTTTCCGTTTCCGTCGATGTTTACCAGCTCACCCTCTGTGGTGATGGCATTGGTGCTCATGTAGTAGGTATCACAGGAGAGAGCCTCGTGCATGATATTCGCCACCTCTTTAGGATTTTTTCCGGTGGCCCGGTCATACAATGTGATATCATTTCTGGATCTCAGTCCGGCGAGAATACCGGTTTCTTCCAAAGTCATGGAGCCGCCGAAGGAGGCGCTTGTTCCTTCCTTTGCAAAGGAGAGCGCTTTTTCACAGGCTTCCTCTTTGGCAGCGAAGTAGAAACCTTCGATCTGGCGGGCAGCAAGGCGTTTGATGAGTGTATTTGCGGTGGCTTCATAATATTGTTGTTTGATTGTCATAGGTACCTCCTCTGTGCTTTTTTGCATCGATTGATTTTCATCTGGCAGATATCATTCGAGTTGATTTAGCATCGATGTATCCGGCATTGATTTTCTGAAATTAAGGATATATCTTTCAACTGTATTTGGCAAGATAAAGCTTAAGTTCTGCTTTCCATTTTTTAGAATTGCGGGAGTTGCGGAGCAACGGAGCAATTCGTATATCAGTGAGTGGCAAAAGCACTTTTGACACTCACATCATTATTTATTTTCCCAATTGGGCATAAGAGAAAAAATTTGTTTCCTACATCCCAATTTCCAAACTTGGAACATCTTAAAATAACACAATTGGGCGTATTGTTTAAATTCTGACCCTCCACGCCCACATTTTAGGCATTTGGCGGGATGTAAATGTTAAATTATTAGTTCCCACGCCCAAAGCGACCAATTTCAGGCGAAAAATGAGAGCAAATTGGGCAGTACATTTTGATTTTTCATATATATGCCCAAAGCCTCCCTTAACAATCAAAATGCATGACAAATCTGTTTCTCTGGTTTGCATGGAGTCTGAATAGATACTAAATTTATTGTTTTTTTATTTGCAAAAATATGATAATGCGAGTATGATAGAAAATTAGGTTGAAGATTAACATTATTAGCAGAAGGAGTGACAAAAATGACAAAGATAGATATCATCTCAGGTTTTCTGGGAGCCGGGAAGACCACTTTCATTAAGAAGATGATCGACGAGGCCTTTCAGGGCGAGCAGATTGTGCTGATCGAGAATGAGTTTGGCGAGGTCGGTATTGATGGAGGATTTCTTAAGGATGCGGGCATTCAGATCACAGAGATGAATTCCGGCTGTATCTGTTGTTCTCTGGTTGGGGATTTCGGGAAAAATCTTCATGAAGTAATCAGCAAGTATCATCCGGATCGTATCTTGATCGAGCCTTCCGGGGTGGGCAAGCTTTCCGATGTTATGAAGTCCGTCATCGACATCGAGAAAGAAGAGGATGTGAAATTGAATGCTCTGGTAACCGTTGTCAATGCGCTGAAGGCCAGCAAGCAGATGAAGGCTTTCGGTGAGTTTTTCAATAACCAGATCGAGTATGCTACAACGGTTATTTTAAGCCGCAGCCAGAATGCCACACCGGAGCAGCTGGAGTTCTGTGTGAAGAAGATTCAGGAGTTAAATCCGAATTCAGCCATTATTACCACGGATTGGAATGCTCTCAAAGGAGCGCAGATTCTGAAAGTAATCGAGGGGCAGGATAACCTGGAAATGAAGGCACTGGCGGAAGCCCGTCATGCGCAGGATGAGAAAGAGCATGAGCACGAGCATCATCACCACGACCATGATGACCATGAGCATGAGCATCACCACGATCACGACGAGCATGAGCATGAGCATCACCACGATGACCACGACCACGACCACGACCATGACCACGAGCATGAGCATGACGACCATGAACATCACGAGCACGACCATGATCATGAGCACGGTGAAGGATGTACCTGCGGCTGCCATGACCATGAGCATCATCATCATCACGCCGATGAGGTGTTCACCAGCTGGGGCAAGGAGACTCCCCACAAGTTTGAGAGGGCAAAGATCGAAGAAATCTTAAAGGGCTTTGTGGATTCCGACAACATTCTTCGTTCCAAGGGAATGGTGGAGTGTACAGATGGCACCTGGCTTTATTTCGATATGGTTCCGGGCGAGTATGAGATCCGTGAGGGCGAACCGGATTATACCGGAAGAATCGTTGTAATCGGAACAGAGATTCATGAGGATGAGCTTCTGGAGTTATTTGGGTTGAACTAAGATAACAAGCCCAAACAACGGGGAAGTGCGCATATGACACAGCAATAGGGACAGGACTGTGGATAAAAGCGAACAGTAATTATGAAGGAGAGACGTATGGCAGAAGAAATTCCGGTATATGTATTTACAGGCTTTATGGACAGCGGCAAGACCTCTCTGGTGGAGGAGACTCTGTTTGAAAATGAGTTTGGAGACGGCGCCAAGGGCATTATTATCATGTGCGAGGACGGCGAGAAGGAGTATGACGAGGCGAAGCTTGCTACCGTAAACTTTAAGCTGGTGTCTATTGAAAATGAAGAGGACTTTACTTCGGAGAACCTGCAGAAGATCCAGGATGCGTACCTTCCGAAGCAGGTGTTTATCGAGTACAATGGCACATGGGGCATGGATAAGCTTTTGGAGGCCAGCCTTCCGAAGGGATGGGTCATTGTGCAGTCTCTGGCTACTGTGGATTCCACCACTTTTGACCTGTATATGAACAATATGCGGGCCATGATGCAGGAACAGGTTTTTTCCAGCGATGTGGTGATCTTTAACCGCACGGATGACGATACGGACCGGGGGCATCTGCGCCGGACCATCAAAAATATCAATCGTAAAGCCCAGATTGTTTATGAGAGAAAGGACGGAACCATTGACGAGCGTCCGGAGGAGCTGCCCTTCGATATCAATCAGGATGTAATCGAACTGACAGATGCCGATTACGCAATCTGGTATATGGATGCAGTGGACAACTATAAGAAATACGATGGAAAAAAGGTAAAGTTTCGTGCGCTGGTCTACAATCCGGAGAAGTTGAAAAAGGGCGTGTTTGTGCCGGGACGTTTTGCCATGACCTGCTGCATCGAGGATGTGACTTTCATCGGTTTTAAGTGCAAATATGAAAAAGAGGATGAGATTCCTCATAAGTCCTGGATCGATATTACGGCGGAGATTCATGTGGAGTTCGCCAGAGAGTACAAGGGAAAAGGGCCGGTTCTCTATCCCATTTCCATCGAGAAAGCCGAAAAGCCGGAGGACGAGCTGGTTTATTTTTCATAAAAACTCATTGCTAAATATTGAGAATTCATATACAATAAAGAGGTGTGTTAAGCACCTCTATTTTGTATTGCAGGTAATACAGAACAGGAGAGACGGTTATGGATCCGCAGTGGCTGTAGTTATTTCATCCGCTGTGGGCAAACAAGAAAAGAAAAGAATACATACAGGAGGCAGGTTATGTACCCGATTGTTCGGAAAGAAACATTGGCAGATAACATTATCCTGATGGACATCAAGGCACCTCGTGTGGCTAAGGAATGTCTGCCGGGGCAGTTTATCATTGCAAAAACAGATGAAGTGGGAGAGCGTATACCGCTGACCATTTGTGATTATGACAGGCAGAAGGAGACCGTAACCATCGTGGTACAGACGATCGGTGCGGGTACCGAGCGCATGATGGCCCTGAATGAAGGGGATGCGCTGGAGGATTTTGTAGGACCGCTTGGCTGTCCTTCTGAGCTCTGCCAGGAGAAGAATCTGGAGGAGACAAAGAAGAAAAACATCGTATTTATCGCAGGAGGTCTTGGAACAGCGCCGGTTTATCCACAGGTAAAGTGGCTGCATGAGCATGGCATTGATGCTGACGTGATCATGGGTTCCAGAACAAAGGATCTGCTTTTCTATATGGATGAGATGAAGGCGGTTGCCGGAAATGTCTATGTGACGACAGATGACGGAAGTTTCGGCTTCCACGGAAACGGCTGCCAGCAGCTTGAGGCTCTGGTTGGCGAAGGAAAGCACTATGACGTTTGTGTTGCCATCGGGCCGATGATCATGATGAAGTTCGTCACGATACTTACCAGGAAGCTTGAGATTCCGACCATTGTTTCCATGAATCCGATCATGGTGGATGGTACCGGAATGTGCGGTGCCTGCCGTCTGATGGTTGGCGGAGCGGTGAAATTTGCCTGTGTAGACGGACCGGAATTTGATGGACATCTGGTGGATTTTGATCAGGCAATGAAACGCCAGCAGCAGTATAAGACAGAAGAGGGCAGAGCAAAGCTTGCCTATGAAGAGGGTGCAACCCACCATGGCGGTTGCGGCCATTGCGGAGGTGACAAGTAATGGAAGGTTTAGTCAGAGTACCGGTTCGTGAGCAGGATCCAAAGGTCCGTGCCACAAACTTTGAAGAAGTATGTTACGGATATAACGAGGAGGAAGCGGTCAAAGAGGCTTCCCGCTGCCTCAATTGTAAAAATGCACAGTGTATGAAGGGATGTCCGGTTTCCATCAACATTCCGGCCTTTATCGCACAGGTGAAGGAACGCAATTTCGAGGAGGCTTATCAGATTATTTCGGAGTCTTCCGCACTTCCGGCAGTCTGCGGGCGTGTGTGTCCACAGGAGAGCCAGTGCGAGGGTAAATGCATTCGCGGAATCAAGGGCGATCCCATCGCCATCGGAAAGCTGGAGCGTTTCGTGGCAGATTGGGCCAGAGAGCATGGAATCAAGCCCAAGAAGGCGGAGAAGACCAACGGACACAAAGTTGCAGTCATTGGCTCCGGTCCGGCAAGTCTTACCTGTGCCGGTGATCTTGCAAAGCTTGGTTATGAGGTGACCATTTTTGAGGCACTGCATAAGGCTGGCGGTGTGCTTAGCTACGGAATTCCGGAGTTCCGTCTTCCGAAGGATAAAGTAGTTGCCGCTGAGGTTGAGAATGTAAAGGCATTGGGTGTAAAGATTGAGACCAATGTTGTAATCGGTAAATCCGTGAAGATTGATGAACTGATGGCTGAGGAGGGGTTCGAAGCCGTATTTATCGGCTCAGGAGCAGGACTTCCAAGATTTATGGGAATTCCGGGTGAGCAGGCAAACGGTGTATTTTCTGCAAATGAATTCCTGACCAGAAATAATCTGATGAAGGCCTTTGCGGATGGATATGAGACCCCGATTTCCCGTGGTAAAAAGGTTGTTGTCGTCGGCGGTGGTAATGTAGCCATGGACGCTGCAAGAACAGCCCTTCGTCTGGGTGCAGAGGTACACATCGTATACCGTCGTGGCGAGGAAGAGCTTCCGGCCCGTAAGGAGGAGGTTCACCACGCAAAGGAGGAGGGAATCATCTTCGATCTCCTCCAGAATCCTACAGAGATCCTGGTGGATGAAAACGGCTGGGTCAAGGGCATCCGTATTATAAAGATGGAGCTGGGCGAGCCGGATGCGTCCGGAAGAAGAAGCCCTGTGGAGATTCCGGGTTCAGAATATGAGATGGATTGTGACACCGTAATCATGTCACTTGGCACCTCACCAAATCCGTTGATTTCCTCTACCACAGAAGGATTGGATATCAACCGCCGCAAGTGTATCGTGGCATCTGAGGAGAATGGTCAAACCAGTAAAGCTGCGGTATTCGCAGGCGGAGATGCTGTGACCGGTGCTGCAACCGTCATTCTTGCCATGGGTGCAGGAAAGGCTGCTGCAAAGGGAATTGATGAATTTTTGTCAGCAAAATAAATGCGTAAAGAACTGATACAAAAGAGACAGATGGACACCTTGCGACAGGAAGGTGTCCATTTTTTTCACTCTGGGAGGGAGGTACAAAGATTATGGAAAAGAGGATGGAAGCTTTTCTATCTATGATGCAGAGGCCGGAAATCCTGGAATCTGCGGAAAAATGAAAATCGATTCCGAGGATACCATAACACTGATTTGTGATGACAACGAGGATTTTGATTCTTAAATCTTTCAAAAAATTTTGTGAAATTGTCTGCTTACCGGTGAAAAAGGGGTATAATGTTCATATCAAAATGAAGTTACATAAGGATGTAAAATATGGCAGGAAATCTATTGGAGAAAAAAAGAGAAAATCAACCGGAACAGGAGCATTTGCAGGCGGAATCCATCAAGGAACATATTCCGGAACGTATCCAGGCAGACCCGGTCCGGGGGCTTACGAAGGAGCAGGTACAGGAGCGATTTGCAGCCCACGCGGACAACTGCAAGGTGGAATCCTCCACAAGTTCCGTTTCGGAAATCGTGAAATCCAATGTTTTCACGTACTTTAACCTGGTTTTTTTCATTATTGCTCTGCTTTTGGCAATGGTGGCGGCATGGCGGGATATGCTGTTTTTGCCCATCATCATTGCCAATACCTGTATCGGTATCATTCAGGAGGTACATTCCAAGAGGGTGTTGGATAAGCTTTCCATTCTGAATGCTCCCAGAGCCGTGGTCATCCGGGACGGCAAAAAGACAGAAATACCGGCGGACCAGCTGGTATTGGATGATGTGGTGGAATTTAATGCCGGCAGCCAGATTCCGGCAGATGCCGTGATATTGGAGGGGGAACTGCAGGTTAATGAATCGCTGATCACAGGGGAGTCTGATGAAATAGAAAAGCATCAGGGGGATGCATTGCTGTCGGGCAGCTTTGTGGTATCCGGGAAGGCTGTTGCCAGACTGGATAAGGTGGGCCGGGATTCCTACATCTCGAAGCTGACTATGCAGGCGACGAAGAGTAAAAAAGGCGAACAGTCGGAAATGATCCGTTCTTTAAATTATCTGATCATGGTGATGGGAATTATCATCATTCCCATCGGCATCGCCCTGTTTGTACAGTCCTTTGTCTACAACGGAGGCACGTTAAAGGAGAGCATAACCGGCATGGTAGCAGCCATCATCGGCATGATCCCGGAGGGACTTTATCTACTGGCAAGTGTTGCCATGGCGGTAAGCTCTGTAAGGCTGGCCAGAAAAAAGGTGCTGATTCATGATATGAAATGCATTGAGACCCTGGCAAGAGTGGATGTGCTGTGCGTGGATAAAACGGGAACCATTACGGAGCCGGGCATGCGTGTGTATGAGACAAAGCTTCTGGAGGGTATGGAAGAGGAGAAGACCCAGGAGGTCATTTCTGACTTTGTGAGGGTGCAGGAGAAGGATAATGCTACCATGGAAGCTCTGCAGGAGTATTTTACGAAGGGCACCGGCAGGAAAGCCAAAGAGGTAATTTCCTTTTCTTCGGAGACGAAATTCTCCGGAGCGGTTATGGAAGACGGCAAGGCATATGTGCTAGGTGCACCGGAGTTTGTCCTGCGGGATCAGTTTGCTGCGTATCAGGAGCAGATTGCCGCATATAGCAGCAAGGGTTATCGAGTCCTTGTATTCGGCAGCTATGAGGGAACCTTAAGCAGAAAGCCTCTGACGGAAGCAGCGACACCTATGGCCCTTATCATGCTTGCCAATCCCATCAGAAGCGGAGCGAAGGATACCTTTGGCTTTTTTGCAGATAACGGGGTGGAAATCAAGGTGATTTCCGGAGACAACCCGCTGACTGTTTCTGTCATCGCACAGGAGGCAGGAATTGCCAATGCAGACCATTATGTAGATGCGTCTACCCTCAAAACAGAGGAGGATTATAGGAAGGCGGTAGAAAACTATACGGTTTTCGGCCGGGTGACACCAAATCAGAAGCGGGAACTGGTGCAGGCACTGAAGGCCCATAAAAGGACGGTGGCTATGACGGGAGACGGTGTAAATGATGTGCTGGCCCTGAAGGATGCGGACTGCAGTGTTGCCATGGCATCGGGAAGCGATGCTGCTTCCAATGTGTCGCAGCTGGTGCTTCTGGATTCCGACTTCTCCAGAATGCCTGCAGTTGTTGCGGAGGGGCGCAGAGTGGTTAACAACATTGAGCGCACGGCATCTTTGTATATTGTGAAAAATATCTTCTCCATGCTGCTGGCAATATTCTCGGTGATTTTAATGCTGGATTATCCGCTGGAACCGGCACAGGTTTCTATGATCAGCATGTTCACCATCGGTATTCCATCCTTTATCCTGGCATTGGAGCCAAACAAGAATACCATCAGGGGACATTTTTTAACCAATGTGTTCGTTCGAGCTCTCCCGGCGGGACTGACCGACTTTATCGTAGTCAGCGCTCTGGTGATGTTCTGCCGTGAATTTGCGGTGGATCTGGACTGCCTGTCCACCTCCTGCACGATTATCATCGCCATTGTGGGCTTTATGATTTTATACCGTATCGCAAAGCCGATGAATGTCTGGCATATTCTTTTGATGGTGGGAGTTGTTGGCGGATGGCTTTTCTGCATGTTTTTTGCAAGGCCGTTTTTCGGAATTACCGACATATCCAGACAGTGTGCGATGCTGATGGTTATTTTTGCCATTATTACCGAGCCGATGCTTCGTTATCTGAGTCTTGCGGTGGAGGGAATTCACGGCTGGTTTGGCAGATTGAGGGAGAAACAGGCCTGACGGATTTTCGTTTGCGGGTTGCAAGTGGAGGTCGAATCAGATATACTGAAAGATACAAGAACTAAAGATTAAGATCGATGGATACGAAGCAGGTGCAGGTGTGCGTAAACGAATCAGGCAGATTGCCAGAGGCAGGTTTGAATACGATCAGCCGTCGCTTTCGCTGCCGGAAGAGGAACTGTCCCTCACGGTTATTTTGGGACAGGAATATACAGGGAGCTTTGAGATTACCAGTACGAACCATATTCCGGTGCGTGGCGTCGTCTACTCCACGAATCCACGGATGGAGTGTCTGACGCCGCAGTTCGAGGGCGAAACGGTGCGGATTCGTTATCAATTTAATAGCAGGGGCCTTCAGGAAGGCCAGAGTGTGAAGGGTGAATTCGTGATTGTCTGCAATCAGAGCGAGCACAGCCTTCCTTTTTGCGTGTCTGTTTCTAAGTTATATGCGCAGACCTCTGCGGGGCAGATCCGAAGCCTTCATGATTTTACCAATCTGGCCAGAGAACACTGGGACGAGGCCTACAAGCTTTTTTATCATAAGAGTTTTTCCAATGTGATTTCACCGAAGGAGACCAGAGAATCCATGTTGTACCGGGGAATTTTAGGCGCTAAGCCGTCACCCCAGAACATGGAGGAATTTCTGGTGGGGATCGGCCAGAAAAAACAGATTCATTTCACGATTTCCCAGTCTTCACTGGACGTTTTGGAGCTGACAGAGACCCTGCAGCAGGAGGTGTCTGTAAGGAAGGATGAGTGGGGGTATTTTGCTGTAGCAATCCATGCCGACAGTGATTTTATCCGTCTGCCGGATACGACGATCACCACAGAGGATTTTCTCGGCAGCACCTACACCTGTAAATATCTTCTGGATTATGACAGGATGCATGCCGGCAACAACGCAGGCCGGATCTTTTTTACCTCTGTATACGAGACGAAGATCCTGGAAATTACCGCCCATAAGGGAGAGCGGGTGAAACGGGATCCGAAGCGTATACAGATCAAGGAATACCGGGCCGGTCTTGTTGAGCTTTATCAGGCCTACCGTTTAAAGAAGATTGTGACAGGTGTGTGGGCCAACGAGACGATCGAGATCCTCAATCATCTTCACGCCCTGGTGCCGGAGAATATGCTGTATGTCCTGATGAAGGCGCAGGCCTTTATCATCAACAGACAGCGGCAGGAGGCAGAGTGGATCCTGAATGAATTCAAGCGGAGCTGGATGGATAAAAAGGATCCCCTCTGGGGTTATTATCTGTATCTGATGACACTTTTGGAGCGGGAGCCATCCTATGTGGACAGGATGACAAGGGAAATCGAGCTGATCTTTCGGGAAAATCCGGATTCCGCCCTGTTATTCTGGGTGCTCTCTTTCCTGGAGGAGGAATACTATAACAACAGTGCCCACAAGCTGGATGCCATTGCCGGCTGGGTCATGGACGGATGTACCTCCCCGTACCTGTATCTGGAGGCCTATTATCTTTACTGTCAGGAACCGTATCTTCTGACAAGGCTTGGAAAATTTGAGGTGAGGATTCTGCGTTGGGCCATTCACAGGCACTCCCTGACCAGAGAACTGGCAGAACAGATTTTTCAGGTGGTGGAGGTCAACAAGGGCTTTCAGCAGGTGCGCTATGAGCTGCTCTGTGCGGCCTACGAGGTGGCACCGGATCCGGAGAATGTGGGTCTGATCTGCAGCTATCTGATCCGGGCACAGAAATTTGAGGTGAAATACCACCATTGGTTTGAGATGGGGATCGAGCTGGAGCTGCGTATCACCAGTCTCTATGAAGCATATCTTTTGTCTCTGGATGAGCGTGCCGTAGGTACGGTTCCCAAAATCATTCAGATGTATTTCCAGTATGACAGCAGCCTGCCCTACCGCAAGATGGCGATTCTCTATTGCAACATCATCACGGCTAAGGACACCTGCCCGGAAATGTACGAGAAATACTTAAAGACCATGAGTCGTTTTGCCATGGAGCAGGTGGAACAGGAACACATGGATGACAATCTTGCAGTGCTCTATGAAGATATGCTGGATCTGGGTCTGGTAAATGAGGAGATTGCCCATTGTCTGGCAGGAATCCTGTATACCCACAAGCTGATCATCTTTGATCGGCGGATGGTGCGGGCTATCATCTACCAACGGCAGATGAAAGAGGCACAGATTGTTCCCATTGTGGATCAGTCCGCTTATTTCCAGCTTTTTTCCAAGGATTACGTGATTCTTTTCGAGGATGAGAAGGGACGCCGGTATATCAGCAGCGTATCCTATCGGCTGGAGAAGCTGATGGAGCCGGACCGGTATCTGGCAAAGTGCATGCCGCTGGCAGCAGATGAGCTGAACTATCTGATCCCGTATTTTGAGAATAAATCGGATTACCGGGTCTTTGCAAAGGAGGATGAACCCTACTTTTCGCGCATCCTTTATGGGACGGAGCTTACGCCCTCCTTCCAGACAGAGCTTGCTCTTGAAATCATGCGCTATTATCAGTCTGCAAAAGAGGACGATCATGTAAAGGAATATCTGACGAGGGTGGATTTTGCCGTGATGAGTCAGCCGACCCGTCAATATTTCCTGGAGCTTCTTGTGCGGTACCGTATGTATGACAGGGCCTATGAACTGCTGCAGACCTATGGGATGGACCAGATCAGCTATACGGCGAAGGCGGCCCTTTGCTGTTATATGATCGAGGCAAGGCAGGAGGAAAAGGATGAATACCTGCTGATGCTTGCTGCGGATACCTTTGCCGGCAAGAAATACAACGACAGGATTCTCCGGTATTTGTGTGATTTTTACGAGGGTCCAACGGATATGATGCTTCGTCTGTGGCGGGCGGCGGGAGAGTTTGCGGTACCCACCTTCGAGCTTGAGGAGCGGATCCTGATCCAGATGATCTATGCTGACCGGCCGCTGGGGCCGGCGGAGGAGCTGTTTGCTCATTATTATGAGAATGGTGGAAGGGAAATGGTGGTTCTTGCTTACCTGACGACCTGTGCTCATAACTATTTTGTCCGGGAGACGTTCATCAGTTCGGATGTGCTCTTTGTCATCCGTGACCGGTATCAGCACCATCTGGAACTGAATGATGCCTGCAAGCTGGCACTCCTAAAATCCTTTTCAGAAAGTGAGGACCAGGAGCGTTTTCTTGCCATGGAGGATGCACTTCTTTCGGAGTACACCTGCCGGAATATGAATTTTGCCTTTTATAAAAAGCTGGACCGGCGGCTGGTGTTAAAATATCATCTGGAGGACAAGGTCTTTCTGGAATACCGCACGGATCCGAGAAAACATGTGGTGCTTCACTACAGCCGGGACGAGGATGGCAACGAATTCCACCGGGAAGATATGCCGGATGTCTACGATGGTATTTTTGTGGAACAGTTTGTGCTCTTTTTCGGGGATGTGGTGCAGTACTATATTACCGAGGAATTCGGCAATCAGGTGGAGGTCAAGGTCAGCAACCGGCTGACGAGTAATACGGTCTGGTCGGACAAGGACAACAGCCGCTTTAATTTGCTCAATCAAATGATGATCTTAGACACCCTTGCGGATTACACGCCGCTGATACAGACCATGGAAAAGTACGAGAAGCTGGATGAAGTAACAAGAAAAGCGTTTCATCTTCTGTAAAAGGAAGCGCATTGGTGAATAGAATGGACAGAGAGAATACGACCTGCTGCCTTGGCATTGATCTGAATGATTCCTATGCCATGGTCAGTTTTTATCAGTCCTCCATGGAGGAACCGCAAACCGTCAGCATGATTGCGGGAAGTGAAAATTACAGAATTCCGGCTCTCCTTGCCAGAAGAAAAAATATCGGAATGTGGTATTACGGGGATGAGGCCGGACGCATGGCGAAGACCAGCGAGGTCATCTGCGTGGACTGTCTGTTGCGGCGTGCGGTCAACAGAGAGGTCATCGGAGTGGGAGAGGATAATTATGACGCTGTGGATCTTCTTGCGCTGTTTATTAAGAAGGTCATGGAGCTGCCAATGAAGCTGGGAAATGTTCCCGGTGTAGACCGGCTGGCGATCACGGTAGACCGGCTGAACCGGGAGAATATGGAGGTTTTCTGGAAGGTTGCTGCCCGGCTTGAACTGTCATCGGAGCAGTTTGTTGTGTTGGATCACAAGGAAAGTTTTTACTATTTTGCTCTGAGCCAGAAGGAGGAATTGTGGCGGCATGATGTTTTTTTGTATGCCTGCGATAAAGACCTTGTCTACTCCTATGATTTGAAGAGGGATGTGCGTACCAGCCCCCAGGTGATTTCAATCCACGAATCCGGGAAACGGCCCCTTCGTGGAGACCGGGACAAAAGCTTTGGGGAGATTCTTACCCAGTCCATGGAAAACAGGATCGTATCGACGGTTTATCTGGTGGGAGATGGCTTCGATGGAGGGTGGATGCAGGATTCCCTGAATATCCTCTGTCGGGGACGACGGGCTTTTATGGGAAAGAATCTTTTTTCCAAAGGCGCGTGCTATGGTGCGGCAGTCCGCGGCCACGAGGAGAAATGGCCCTATATATATATGGGCGAAAATGAAATGAAATTTAATCTGAGCCTTAAGGTAAAGGACCGGGGCGAGATAGCTTTTTATAATTTGATCAGCGCCGGGAAAAACTGGTTTGAAGCCCAGGGGGAGTGTGAGGTGATCCTATGCGGAACCCATCAGATCGATTTTTGGAAGCAGCTTCCCAATAGCAGAGAGGCCATGATCGAGACCTTTGAGCTTACCGATCTGCCCCGGAGGCCGGATAAGACCACAAGACTTCGAATTACCGCAAAGGCCGTATCGGATGACAAGATCGCCATTGAGATCAAGGATCTGGGTTTTGGCGATTTTTTCCGTGGAACGGACAAGGTTTGGAAATATACAACGGTTATGTAGGATAAGCGAATGGGTGAATTATTATTATGTCATGAGCCAATTGCATCACTGCCTTACTATGTGGACAAGGTGGGCGTTAATCTCTATTCCATGGAGGAGCTGTGCTATTACATAGCGGGTAACACGTACCTGCTGGATGCCACCTTCATGAATGAGGAACTCTGCACCTGGGTGGAAAAGCAGATGGGGCTGTACAAGCTTGCGGAACGCCTGCGGGATATCATGCGCTCCAGAGGGCCTCTTTCTGATTTTGCGGAGGCAATCCTGAGACAAACCACCTATCTGGAGGAAGCGGAAATCACCGAAGTGCTTCTTGCCCTCCGGGAAATGGAGGAAAAATCTGACTTCGAGTGTGGCAAAATTCGTGCAGACCGTCTGATGGAACAGGATAAATATTTGGGTGCCATCTATGAATACAAGAGACTGTTGGATTCCGGGGAGGCAGAGGGACAGAATGCTTTGCTTCTTGGTAATATCTGGCATAATCTGGGAACCGCCTATGCCAGACTTTTTCTGTTTGATGAAGCCTGCGACTGCTATGACAGGGCATACCGGCTGAATCAGCGGGGAGAATCCCTGAGGGAATGTCTGATGTGTTATCTGCTGCGGCAGGATGAGGAGGGCTTTTTGGAGAAGTCCGGGGACAACTGCATCGATGATATGGGCCAAAAGGAGATCCGAAATGAGCTTTTCCTTGCGGCCAAGTCCGATGATGCCCAGGCGCTTCTCTCCAGACTTCACGTGTTGGAAGGACAGTTGGAGGGACCGGACAGGAATGAAGCCAAAAAGGCAATCCGGGATCTTGTTTTTCAGTGGAAGGAAGCCTATCGAAGGAGTTGTAAGGTATGATTTTTCCAAGGCTGTTTCGCCGGCGCAGGCGCGAATACGAGGATTATGAATATGATCAGGACGGCTATTATGCAGACCTGGAAGAGGGCGAGGGGGAGATCGAGGAGGAACTGAATCTCTCTGACGAGGAGCAGGCAAAGCGCTATGCCATTGACCTGTGCGACCAGATGATCAAGGCTGCCAAGGATATTGAGGATACCAGAGCGGAGTATGATCTTGTGACCTCCTACCTTACCGATGTGCAGATTATTGAGGATCTGACGGAAGACGAGCGAAAGCCCATTACGGATTGTGCGGCACATGTGGACCGGCTCGGGAAGGAGCGCAGCGAATTTTTAAAGACTGAGCGAAGGCTGTCAGACACCCAGTTTGCCCAGATGCAGGAAGAGGAAGAGGCACTTCCGGGAATTATCAAACGGCTGAAATCCAATGAGGCATATCTGGATACGGTGAAGAGAGATATGTCCTTTCTGGAGGGGAAAAAGCTGGAGTGGAAGCTGGTAAAAAATGACGCGGTCCGCACACAGCGTTTGATGCGAAAGTCTGCCTGCTACCTTTTCCTCTGTTATTTTACGCTGATGGCCCTTGCAGGGATCATCTCCTGGTATATGGAAATGGACCTGCGGCTGGCAGTGACAATCCTTTCCCTGATTGCCGTCCTGCTGGGAGGCTATATCCTGATCCGCTATATGGATGCGGTCTCAGACATCCGTAAATCCAATGTAAACAGAAACCGTGCCATTTCTCTGGAAAATCACGTGAAGATCAAGTATGTCAACATCAAAAATGCAGTGGATTTTACATGTGAGAAATATCACGTGAGAAACGCTTACGAATTGTCCTACATTTATGAACAGTATCAGGCTGAGGCGAAGGAGAAGGAGAAATTCCGTGAGACCAGCGACGAACTGGATTACTATACCAAGGCGCTTCTGCAGTATCTGAACCGTCTTCGGATGTATGATGCCAAGGCATGGCTGAACCACGCCAATGCGATTATCGACAGCCGGGAGCTGGTAGAGATGAAGCATCAGCTCATTACCCGCCGTCAGAAGCTTCGTACCCGCATGGAATACAGCAAACGTACCATTGCCAACATGAAGCAGGAGGCCCTTGTGAATATTCGTCGTATGGGGGAGGTGAATCCGCAGCTTTTGCAGATTATCAGGCAGATCGACAAAATGAATCTGGGAAGACAGTAATAATATATATTTTCACATTCCACGCATATTTTCATATCATATAGCATACGCAGCTATGAAAGGAAAATCAAATATGATGGATCAGACTCCAAACATGATGCAAAGGAAGGAATGTCTCTGGCAGGTTCCCGGCATGGCCTATGTTCCGTGGCAGACCTTCGGGAAGACTTACGATCCAAGACAGGCGTTGAAGTCCGGAACTATTTTTCCGGAACTCGACAAGCCTTTTACCGGCAACTGTATGATGCGAAACGGAGGGAGAATTCGATGATGAGGCCAAACCGTCCACCCCAGATGAACCGTAAGGAGCTTTACGAATGGATTATGATGCTGGGATTCTGTGCTCTGGATATGGCGCTCTATCTGGATACCCATCCGGACGATGCGGAAGCACTTAACTATTTTAATCAGTGCAATGAACTCTATCATTCCGCCAAGGATACCTACGAGGAACAGTTTGAACCACTGACCATGCTTCCGGGGCAGCCTTTAAACTCCTGGGACTGGAACAGCGGACGTATGCCATGGGAAGGAGGAAGATAGTCTATGTGGAGTTATGAAAAAAGGTTACAGTATCCGATTTCTATTTCGACACCGAACGCAAAGCTGGCTTCCTATATCATCAGCCAATACGGTGGCCCGGATGGCGAGCTCTCTGCATCCATGCGGTATCTCTCCCAGCGCTTTTCCGCAGCAAACCCGCGGGTAGCAGGACTACTCACTGATATCGGGACGGAAGAACTTGCTCACCTGGAAATGATCGGTGCCATCGTCCGGCAGCTCACCAAGGGTCTGAACGCTCAGGAACTGGAGAAAGCCGGCTTTACTCCATACTATATCGATCACACCGCCGGCGTATGGCCCCAGGCAGCAGGAGGAATTCCCTTTAATGCCTGTGAATTCCAGTCCAGCGGCGATGCCATTGCTGATCTGGTGGAGGATCTGGCCGCTGAACAGAAGGCGAGAAAAACCTATGACAACATTCTTCGGGTGGTAAAGGATCCGGAGGTTGCTGATCCGATCCGCTTCCTTAGAGAACGGGAAATCATACATTTCCAGCGGTTCGGCGAGGCTCTTCGCATGGTACAGGAGGAACTGGACAGCAAGAATTTCTATGCCTTTAACCCGGATTTTGACTGTTTCAAAAACTAAATCACATGTAAAAGGGCTACTGCTAAAAACAGTAGCCTTTTTTGTGTGTTGAATTTAATCGTACCTGTTCAGCCCTCTCCTCATACATTCCCAAAACCGGATTTCTTTCCCTAATTGGACATATGAGAAAAAATTTGTTTCCTACATCCCAATTTCCAAACTTAGAACATCTTAAAAAAGCACAATTGGGCATATACTCAAACTGCTTACTCTCCACGCCCACACTTTAGGCATCTGGCGGGATGTAAAAATCAAATTATTAGTTTCCACGCCCAAAGTATCAAATTTCAGACGAGAAGTGAGAACAAAATGGGCAGCACATTTTGATTTTTCATATATATGCCCAAAGCATTACTTAATAACTAAAAAGTATGACTAATCAGTTTCTCAGAATACCAAGAGACACTTGAAACGGTTAACTATGGAGATCCATGGGTCAGTTATAGTGTTAAGCGATGGCTGTGGATTATGGGCGATTGGAGGCTCTTTTTCTCCATGCGCCCATTATTTTCGTAGAATTCATGTGTGGAAGCCAGATTCTGGGCGTATAGAGAATAAAAGTTCTCCAGCGCCCATTTTTATAGCTGAATCAGGAATTTTCCTATTTTTTATGGGCGCATAGGGAAAAATTGTTTCCTTTTGCCCATGTGGGACATATGCCGATATTTAGATTCCTCTTGGACTGACTTTTCATAAAACGATTTGGACATATCAAAATATGATGTTTTGGGCATGGAGAGAAATAATATGAAAGTCACATCCCGTAAAACGATGAAACTGTGGGCGTGGAGAGTTTGTCATTTGTTCTCACGCCCAATTACACTATTTTTAGGTTACGTATATCTTGCTTTTCGGGAAAAACGGGACATGATGCATATATTTTGTTATATATGTCCTCACCCACGGATTTTCAAGAAAAATGTTTGCAAACGCTGACATAGGGAGAAGAAATTTATGTATATGTCCCGAAGCCAGTCTGCCCCAAGCCAATGAAGCCCGAAGTGCGTCAGCCCGATAAACTTCAGCATAACAAAACAGTTACCACCTTGACATTCGTCACCATAGGTATAGAATATCCTTTGGTGGAGGTGTTGAAATTGAAAATATTTTTTTATTCACTAAGAGAGTATGATGAATTGGATTTTTGTAAAAAATATTCGCAGTCGATGGGGATCGATTTCGGATACACAGCAGAGTATCCCAATGCGGACAATTATGATCTTGCGGCAGGATGCGAGGGAATCAGCATGACTCCCTGCGACTTTTCCGCTCCTGTACTGGAGGAATTCCATAAGCGTGGCGTCCGCTATATTTTGTGCCGCTCCATTGGCTACGATCATGTGGATCTGCAGAAAGCGAAGGAGCTTGGTATGCGGGTGTCCAATGTGACTTATCCACCCTCCGGCGTTGCAAATTATGCGATTATGCTTATGATGATGGCATGCAGAAAAGCAGAGCTGATTCTGCGTATGGCCGGTATGCAGAATTATTCTCTGAAGGGAAAGATCGGCAGAGACATTTCCAACTGTACGATCGGTGTCATTGGAACCGGTAAAATTGGAGCAACGGTCATCAGGCATTTATCCTCCTTTGGCTGTCGTATTCTTGCATACGATCTGCATCAGAATCCGTCGGTTCAGGAGATAGCGGAATATGTATCCCTTGATCAGCTGTTTGCAGAAGCAGATATCATTACGCTGCATACCAATGCCAATGATTCCAATTATCATCTTCTGAATGAACAGGCCTTTTCTAAGATGAAAAAGGGTGTTATTATTGTCAATACGGCAAGAGGAAAGCTGATCGATACAGAGGCGCTGGTTCATGCCCTGGAGGATGGTCAGGTGGGCGGAGCCGCCCTGGATGTGTTGGAACACGAGGATGGTCTGTACTACTATGACCGTACGGGAGAGGTGATTTCGAATCCGTATCTTTCGATTCTTCGATCTTATCCCAATGTAATTTTAAGTCCCCACACGGCATTTTATACCATGGAGGATGTTGACGATATGGTGAAGGGCTGTTTTGAGAGTTTTCAGGCTTTTGTACAGAATCTTCCTACGGAACATGAGGTGCGATAATGGTTAAGATAATAGCAGACAGTACTTGTGATCTGTCAAAGGAATTGTATGAAAAATATAGTGTGGAAAAGCTTCCGCTGAACATTATGCTGGGGGAGCAGGAATACCAGGACGGTGTAAATATTACACCGGATGAAATCTATACATGGTCGGATGAACACAAAACGACGCCAAAGACCTCGGCTGTGGGTATGGATGCTGCGATTGAGATGTTTCGGAAATATCTTGCACAGGGAATGGAACTTGTGGTGTTTGCCATTTCCGGGGATATGTCCACGACGGCCAATGTCATGCGGCTTGCGGCGCAGGAGCTGGATGCATCGGATCGTGTGCACGTCATTGATTCGGCAAACCTGTCAACCGGTATCGGTCATTTGGTGATCGAAGCGGCGATCCTGGCGCGGAGCGGGGCATCTGCGGAAACGATTGTGGAGCAGATCGAGCAGCTGAAACCGAGGGTGCGGGCAAGCTTTGTGGTAGATACGCTGGTATATCTGTATCGGGGCGGCCGCTGTGGCGGTCTGGCAGCGCTGGCAGGTGGAGCATTAAAGCTCCATCCCAGAATCAGTGTAGTGGATGGGAAAATGATCCCCGGTCAGAAATACCGTGGGAAAATCGATCATGTGGTGATGAACTATGTGAAGGAGATGGAAGAGGAGCTTATGAACGCCAAAAAGGATCGTGTGTTTATCACGCATTCCGGCTGTGAGGAACAGCTCATTGGCCAGGTGCGGGAGTATCTGGAGAGTCTTGGTCATTTTGATGAGATCCTTGTGACAAGAGCGGGAGGCGTGATTTCCTCTCATTGTGGGCCGGGAACCCTTGGAGTGCTGTTTATTGAATAGTTACGAATGATTTTTAAAAAAATATAAAAAAGTACTTGCAATCACGAAAACTCTATGGTAAAGTAATAAACGGTTCGTTGGTCAAGCGGTTAAGACGCCGCCCTCTCACGGCGGAAACACGGGTTCGATTCCCGTACGGACTGCTGAAGCTTTCATCAGACTGTGATGGAAGCTTTCTTTTTTGAAAAATACTGTTTACAATCACAGAAAGCTATGGTATATTTAATCAGTATGATTTCACCCGTATTCGGTGGATGGACACTCCGACCTTTCACTGATTACGTGGCATATTAATTATTTAAGGAGGATCACATCATGATCGCAAAAGAAAAGAAGCAGGCAATTATCGCAGAGTATGGAAGAACACCGAACGACACCGGTTCACCGGAGGTTCAGATTGCAGTTCTTACCGCGAGAATTCAGGAGCTTACAGACCATCTGAAGGTTAACCCGAAGGATCATCATTCCAGAAGAGGAATGCTTAAGATGATCGGTAGAAGAAGAGGATTATTATCTTATCTGAAGTCTGTAGATATTGAGAGATATCGTTCCCTGATTGAGCGTTTAGGTCTCAGAAAATAATTGCAGATGAGAGCGGAGTTTTATATTCCGCTCTTCTTTTTGTTTCATTCGTAATAAGGAGAAAGAGTATGTACAAAAGTTATTCAATGGAACTTGCCGGAAGAACTCTTACCGTTGATATCGGCAGAGTTTGTGCACAGGCCAATGGCGCTGCACTGTTAAAATACGGCGATACAACAGTTTTATCTACTGCAACAGCATCCGATAAGCCGAGAGACGGCATCGATTTCTTCCCGCTCAGTGTTGAGTTCGAGGAGAAAATGTATTCCGTAGGAAAAATCCCCGGCGGCTTTAATAAGCGTGAGGGTAAGGCTTCTGAGAATTCCATTCTTACCGCACGTGTGATTGACCGTCCGATGAGACCGCTTTTCCCAAAGGATTACCGCAATGATGTAACATTAAATAATATGGTTATGTCTGTGGATCCGGAGTGTCGTCCGGAACTGGTTGCCATGATCGGAGCTGCATTGGCCACCACAATTTCAGATATTCCCTTCGACGGCCCCTGTGCCATGACACAGATGGGTATGAAGAATGGTGAGTTTATCGTGAATCCGTCCCAGAAGGATTGGGATGAGGGAGATCTTAAACTTACCGTTGCCTCCACCGCTTCCAAGGTGATTATGATTGAGGCCGGTGCCAATGAGATTCCGGAAGCAAAGATGATTGAGGCAATTTACAGGTGTCACGATGTCAACCAGACCATTATTGCTTTTATCAATAAGATTCGTGAAGAGGTGGGTAAGCCGAAGCACGAGTATACCAGCTGTGCGATTCCGGAGGAAATGTTTGCTGCAATGCGCGAAATCGTGACACCGGAGCAGATGGAAGAGGCTGTATTTACCGATGAGAAGCAGCAGAGAGAGGAAAATATCCGCGAGATCACGGATAAATTTGCTGAGGCCTTTGCGGAGAATGAAGAGTGGCTGGCAGTATTGGATGAGGCTGTTTACCAGTATCAGAAGAAGACCGTCCGCAAGATGATCTTAAAGGATCACAAGCGCCCGGATGGCCGTGCCATTGATCAGATCCGTCCACTGGCAGCGGAGGTTGATCTGATTCCCCGTGTGCATGGTTCGGCCATGTTTACCCGTGGACAGACACAGATCTGCGATGTGGTTACACTTGCACCTCTTTCCGAGGTTCAGAAGATTGACGGACTGGATGAGAATATTACCACAAAGAGATACATGCACCAGTACAATTTCCCTTCCTATTCTGTAGGAGAGACTAAGCCGAGCCGTGGGCCGGGACGCCGTGAGATCGGTCATGGTGCGCTGGCTGAGAGAGCATTGGTTCCGGTACTTCCCTCTGTGGAGGAATTCCCGTATGCAATCCGCGCCGTATCCGAGACCTTTGAGTCCAACGGATCCACCTCTATGGCTTCCACCTGTGCATCCTGTATGTCACTGATGGCTGCCGGTGTTCCGATTAAGAAGATGGTTGCAGGTATTTCCTGCGGTCTGGTTACCGGAGACACGGATGACGATTATCTGGTTCTTACCGATATTCAGGGCCTGGAGGATTTCTTTGGTGACATGGATTTCAAGGTGACCGGAACTCATGAGGGAATTACCGCAATCCAGATGGATATTAAGATTCACGGTCTGACCCGTCCAATCGTTGAGGAGGCAATCTCCCGCGCAAGAGAGGCCAGAGTTTATATTATGGACGAGGTGATGAGCAAGGCAATCGCAGAGCCTCGGAAAGAAGTAAATGAATGGGCTCCAAAGATTGAGCAGATCACCATTGATCCGAACAAGATCGGTGATGTGGTTGGACAGAAGGGCAAGACAATTAACGAGATTATTGCCCGTACCGGCGTGAAGATCGACATTACAGACGATGGAGCTGTTTCCGTATGCGGTACGGATAAGGATGCCATCGCGAAAGCCGTCGATATGATCCAGATGATTGTGACAGAGTTCGAGGAGGGTAAGGTTTATTCCGGAACGGTTGTCAGCATTAAGGAATTTGGCGCATTTATCGAGTTCGCACCGGGTAAGGAGGGTATGGTTCATATCTCCAAGATTGCTAAGGAGAGAATCAACCATGTAGAGGATGTCCTGACTCTTGGGGACAAGGTGAAGGTTGTCTGCCTGGGCAAGGATAAGATGGGAAGAATCAGCTTCTCCATCAAGGATGTCCCTGCGAACGCATAGTATCCTAACGAAATAAATAACGGCACGTTTCCCCGGTTGGGGAAGCGTGCTGTTTTTTTTCGATATTTTGGCCTGTGTCCGGCGTGCGTCTGCTACATATAATAGATTACAGGGAATGATGAAAAGAACTGGCAGGTAAAAAAATGGATCGTGTGAAACACCTGATACAGGCAGAGAGAGTATACAGACAGGGATACTCCGGGAAAAATATAAGAATCGCCGTATTGGATACAGGAGTCTTTTTGCATAGGGATATCCGCAGCAATGTGGTCTATTTTAAAGATTTTGTTGGTGGCCGGCGTTTGAGCTATGACGATAATGGTCATGGCACTCATGTGGCCGGAATCATCGCCGGCAATGGAAAACAGAAGGGAATAGCGCCTCAGGCAAAGCTTGTGGTGCTGAAGGTTCTGGAGAAGGATGGCGGCGGAAACACGAACCGGGTCCTTCAGGCACTGGACTGGGTGCTTTCAAACAGAGAGCGCTATCAGATTCGTATTCTGAATTTTTCTATCGGATTCCTTCCGGGCTCCAAAGGAAGTGAACAGAAGCAGATCGTGGAAGGATTGGAGAGACTGTGGGATGAAAATGTCACGGTGGTGACTGCGGCGGGAAACAATGGCCCGGGGAAGGGGAGCATTACTGTGCCCGGAATTTCCCGAAAGGTAATTACGGTAGGGGCAAGCGATGATACCACGGGGAACGTGGGGCTGCCCAAAAGCTACAGCGGGCAGGGACCGACGGAATGCTGCGTGATGAAACCGGAAATCCTTGCGCCGGGAACGGATATTGTCAGTCTGGATCACAGGGGGAATCATTACGTGAGAAAAAGCGGTACGTCTATGGCGGCTCCGGTGGTCAGTGGTGCTCTGGCGCTGGCGCTGCAGAAGAATCCGCATCTTCGTCCGGAGGAACTGAAGGTAAAATTGTATGAATCTGCAGGACGACAGGAGAACGGCAAATCCGCATGGGGAATCCTTCAGGTTGATAAATTGATGGATTTGATATAAAATATCCTGTGGAGGGGATTCTATGAAACGATTTCTAAGTAAATTATTCAGTAAGCTTTTTCTCGGCATTTTGATTATTGCGCTGCAGTTTGGCTGGTTTGTGTATTTGACCTACAGTGCGACAACGGTGAATTCGGCTATGAATATCGTTTTTCAGATCATCGCGGTTGCACTTGCCCTGTATGTGGCCAATAAGGATATGCGGACCTCCTACAAAATGTCGTGGATTTTTCTGATTCTGTTTCTTCCGCTGTTTGGCTGTCCGGCTTACTTTATCTTTGGCAGATCCGGACTTACGAAGCGGACCCGGCTGAAGATGGCCGCAGTGATCGACCGGATCAAAACCTTTCGGGCAGGAGACCGGTCGGTAGAGCAGGCCCTGGAAGCGGATGACTTCTATGCGGGCCAGCAGTCACATTATTTGACGGTGAATGCAGGCTATCCACTTTACCGGGAAGACAGCACACAGTATTTCAGCCGGATCGAAGATCTGTACCAGCAGCTGCTTACAGATCTGCGGGGAGCAAAGCAGTTTATTTTTATGGAATACTTTATCATCGAGCAGGGGAAAATGTTTGATTCGATTCTTGAGATTCTGGAGGAAAAGGCTGCCGCCGGTGTGGATGTCCGCCTGGTTTACGATGATGTGGGCTGTATTCAGACGCTTCCGCCGAAATTCTACCTTACTTTGGAAGCAAAGGGGATTCATACGGCGGTATTCAATCCGTTCCGTCCGATTCTTTCTATTATCATGAACAACCGTGACCATCGGAAAATTACCGTGATCGATGGAAAAACAGCGTATACCGGCGGCTTCAATCTCGCCGATGAATATATCAATGCGAAGCAGAAATTCGGATACTGGAAGGATGCGGGAATCCGTATGACCGGGGAGTGTGTCTGGAATTTTACCAGTATGTTCCTGGAAATGTGGGATTTTATCAAGGGGACGGAATCGGACTATGCCTTTTACCGCAGTGCCTCCATTCCGGAGAAAGCAGTGATTGCGGAGAAAACATCAGAGCCGAAGGGGTTTATTCAGCCTTACAGTGATTCGCCGCTGGATCATGAGGATGTGGGGGAGAATGTGTATCTCCAGCTGATTGAGCATGCGAAAAAATATGTCTACATTTTTACGCCCTATCTGATTATTGGTTCAGAGATGAAGACCGCTCTGATCAATGCAGCAAAATGCGGCGTGGATGTCAGAATTGTTGTTCCGGGAATTCCGGATAAAAAGCTGGTATACCTTTTAACCCAGGCAAATTTTGCCCATCTTATTCAGGGTGGTGTGAAAATATACAAATACGAGCCCGGCTTTATCCATTCCAAGTGTTTTGTGGTGGATGATGTGTATGCAACGGTTGGCACGGTGAATCTTGATTACCGGAGCCTGTATCTGCATTTTGAATGTGGGACCTTTCAGTATAAGACCCAGGCAGTGGCGCAGGTGAAAAAGGATATGCTGGAAACCTTTGAGGTGAGTCACGAGGTGACGCTGGAGGAATGTCAGAACAAGTTCCTTCTGGTACGTATGTTCATGGGAGCCCTGAAATTGTTCGCTCCTTTGCTTTAAACACTAAATATAGTAATTTGCTCTTGCATTTTCCACAATATCAAGTTAAAATAGAGATTGCAGTGGAAAGGGAAGAACAATGGAACTGACAGTAAAGCTGCAGGTGTTTGAGGGGCCTCTGGACCTTCTTTTGCACCTGCTGGAGAAAAATAAAGTAAATATTTATGATATCCCGATCGTGGAGATCACGGCCCAGTATATGGAGTATGTGGCCGAGATGAAGCGCCAGGATCTGGATACCCTGAGTGAATTCCTGGTGATGGCGGCGACTCTGATCGACATCAAGTCACGGATGCTCCTTCCGAAGGATCCGGACAGTGAAGAGGAAGAGGAGGATCCACGGGCTGAGCTTGTCCAGCAGCTTTTGGAGTACAAGATGTACAAGTGTATGGCTTATGAGCTGAAGGACCGCCAGATTGATGCCCAGCGTGTCATGTTTAAGGAGCCGACGATTCCGGATGAGATTCTTGCTTATGAGGAGCCTGTGGATGTGGCAGAGCTGGTTTCGGATGTGACTTTGGCCAGACTCAATGCAATTTTTCAGGGAATCATGAAGAAGCAGAAGGACAAGATCGATCCGGTCCGTTCCAAGTTTGGTAAGATTGAGAAGGAAGAGGTCTCTCTGGAGGATAAGATGGCAGAGCTGGAGGACTATGCGGCCTCCCACAGACATTTCAGCTTCCGGGGCCTTTTGGAGAATCAGCCCACTAAGGTGGAGGTGATCGTTACATTTCTTGCCATACTTGAGCTGATGAAGATGGGGAAGATCGTGATTTCCCAGGAGCATATTTTTGATGATATCAAGATTGATTCCAGGATTGCCGCTTAGCATCTGGAATCAGCCGGAGCTGTTATGGAGAAGAATACTTATAAGGCAATGATCGAGGCAATCCTTTTTACCATGGGTGAATCGGTAGAGCTGGAGAAGATTGCTGATGCCATTGAATTAGATAAAAAGAAAACCAAGGCATTACTGGAAGAGATGTCGAAGGAGTGGCAGGAGGCTGGCCGGGGAGTTTCCATTATGGAACTGGACGGCGCTTACCAGATGTGCACAAGGCCGGAAATGTACGAGTGCCTTATCCGCATTGCCAAGCAGCCCAAGCGAAGGGTGCTGACGGATGTTCTTCTTGAGACTCTTTCTATCATCGCTTACAAGCAGCCGGTAACTAAGATGGAGATTGAGAAGATTCGCGGAGTTTCCTCGGATCACGCAGTGAACAAGCTGGTGGAGTACCATCTGGTCTGTGAACTCGGCCGGCTGGATGCGCCGGGACGTCCGCTTTTGTTTGGTACCACGGAGGAATTTCTGCGCAGCTTCGGTGTGCATTCCATCGATGAGCTTCCCGTCTTAAGCCCCGTACAGGTGGAAGAATTCAAGCAGGAGGCCGAGGAGGAAATGCAGGTAAAGCTGGATGTCTGACGGCAAGTTCTAAAAAATAGAAATAATCATATACATGAACAAAATGTATATGGTTATTTTTTTATGAAAAAATATGTATCCCGAATCACGGCAGTGCTGATCTGCCTGATCATGTTTTTGGGGGAAAATTCCCCGATTTATGCAGAAACAAAGGAAAACAAAGATCCCGGAACTCTTTACTCTAAGGCCTGCGCCCTTATGGACGGCCAGAGTCAGAGAGTTCTTTACGGAAAAGATGCGTATACGCCGCTGCCCAATGCCAGTACCACCAAGATTCTCACCTGCATTCTGGCCCTGGAACAGGGGAATCTTTCGGATGTGGTAACCTTCAGCGATCAGGCAACTTCCCAGCCTAAGGTACATCTTGGCGCAAAGAAAGGGGAGCAGTTTTATCTGGAAGATCTTCTCTACGGACTTATGCTGGAATCCTATAATGACTGTGCCTATGCCATTGCGGAGCAGGTGGGCGGCTCGGTGGAGGGCTTTACAAAGATGATGAATGAGAAGGCGAAGGAGCTGGGCTGCAGTGACAGCCATTTTGTGACGCCGAATGGACTGGATTCGGAGGATGAAGCCGGTGAGCATCACACCACTGCTTCCGATCTCTGCCGGATCATGGCCTACTGTACCTGGGATTCACCAAAAAGCAGCGATTTTCTTGCTATCACAAGAACCAAAAGCCACAGCTTTAACAGTCTGTCCGGCACAGGCTATGCGGTGTATAATAAAAACGCGTTTCTGGATATGATGGATTGTGCACTCTCCGGAAAAACCGGCTATACCTCCAAAGCCGGATACTGTTATGTGGCAGCCGCAGAGGAGGGGGGACGGCGTTTCTGTATTGCACTGCTGGGCTGTGGCTGGCCCAATCACAAGAATTACAAGTGGGAGGATGCAAAAAAACTGTTTCAATATGGGCTGGACAATTATCACCTCTATCAGGGATCGAAAAGTGCCTTTGAGCTGGATCCGGTCCGGATTGGCTGCGGGTATCGCAAGGGGAAGCTTTCTGAGTGGGGAAAGCAGACACAGTTATCTCTTTCCGTTGCTTGTGGTGATCAAAGTATGACATTTCTGAAAGCAGACTGGGATCAGGCTCAGATAAAAAAGGAGATGACGGAAATTGTCACACTCCCTGTGAAAAAAGGGAAAAAGCTGGGGAAGGTATCTTACTGTATCAATGGGGAAACCATCTATTCCTTTGATATCTGTGCGGGCGAGGATATTCACCAGTGGGATTTTGAGAGTTTTTTTCAGGCAGTTTTTCAGGAATTTCTCTTGTAATTTACAAGAATCGTTACTTTGGTTTTTAAATAGTGAAAACTTTAACAATTTAGTTGAAATACCGAAAGAAATGTTATACAATCACACTAGCGGAAAATTTTATTTTTTAAAATGCTATGTCAGATTAATAGAGATGGAGGGCATAAGATGAGTAGTAACAATGAAAACCTGGCGATGCAGCGTATTGCCAAGTTGGTCGATGAGAACAGTTTTATGGAAATCGGTTCTCTCGTAACAGCACGCAGCACAGATTTTAATCTGGATGCAGCAAAGGCACCTTCAGATGGTGTCATTACCGGTCATGGTCTGATCGATGGCAATCTGGTTTTTATCTACAGCCAGGATGCTTCGGTGTTGAACGGAACCATCGGAGAGATGCATGCAAAAAAGATTGCTTCTGTGTACGATATGGCAATGAAGATGGGAGCACCGGTCATCGGTCTGATGGACTGCGGTGGTGTGAGACTTCAGGAATCCGTGGATGCGTTAGACGGATTTGGTACGATTTATGCGAAGGAGGTTGAGGCTTCCGGACTTGTACCACAGATTTGCGGAGTGTTTGGTAACTGCGGCGGCGGACTTTCCGTTGTTCCGGCGCTGAGTGATTTTACATTTGTTGAAGAGAATAAGGGCAGAATGTTTGTCAATTCTCCGGATGCCATTGAAGGCAACCGCACAGAGAAGTGTGATACGGCCAGTGCTGCTTTCCAGAGTGAGAACAGCGGCTGTGTGGATTTTGCAGGCTCTGAGGATGAGATCATGGAGCAGATCCGTGCACTTGTATGTATGCTTCCAGGCAACAATGAGTCAGATGTGTACACAGATACCTGTGAGGATGACTTAAACCGTGCCTGTGAGAGCATGGAGGCCATGAAGGGAGATCCGAGATATCTTCTTTCCCAGATTTCGGATGGCAATGTGTTTTTTGAAGCAAAGGCTGATTATGCCAAGAATATGGTGACAGGACTTATTAAGTTAAATGGTATGACGGTGGGGGCTGTTGCCAACTGCAGTGAGGTTTATGATGAGAATGGCCAGAAGACGGAAAGCTTTGATCTCTCCCTGACAGCAAGAGGCTGCAATAAGGCTGCTGAGTTTGTTCAGTTTTGTGACGCGTTCTCTATCCCGGTTCTTTCCATTACCAATGTGAATGGTTTCAAGAACTGTATGTGCTCTGAGAAGAACCTGGCTAAGGCTTTGGCTAAGATGACCTATGCCTTTTCCAATGCCACCTGCGCCAAGGTGAACCTGATTACGGGTGAGGCTTTTGGAAGCCCGTATGTATTTATGAATTCCAAGTCGATCGGCGCAGATCTGGTTTATGCGTGGAAGGATGCCAGGATCGGCATGATGGATTCCACACTGGCAGCCAAGATCATGTATCCGGATGCCGGAGCAGATGAGGTTAAGGAGAAGGCTTCTGAATATGAAAAGCTCCAGTCCTCTGTTACCTCTGCTGCCGCAAGAGGATATGTAGATCGGATTATCGAGCCGGCAGATACAAGAAAGTATCTTGTGGCTGCATTTGAAATGCTTTATACAAAATATGTACATGAGCCGGAAAAGAAGCACGGTACCAAGTAGAAAGGTGAAGTTTTATGAAAAAGAGAATTGCTTTGGCACTTGGCATGATCATGATGATCCTGATGCTTGGTGCCTGTGGAACAGACCCGACTACCGTGGATTACAATGGCAAATCCTATGACGACCTTCAGGCAGACATGGACAATAGCGTGAGTATGATCCAGGGCCTGACAGACCTGTTCACCCAGAATAACCTGAATCCGGAGGAACTGCCGGACGGACTTGCAGATCAGCTGATCCAGGCCTACGGTGTAACGGAAGAGCAGATTGCGGCTTCCGCTAAATGGCAGGATATTCTGGATGAGTTTGGAGAATTAAAGTCGGTGGAGGATACAACCTTTACCGTTACCAAGTCCGGCAAGACGCTGACTACGGACGAGACGCTGAAGTTCGAAAAGAAGGATGTCAATTTCGAGGTAGTCTATGATTATTATTCCATGGATATTACCGGTATTTCGGTAGATCCGATTTATACTCTCGGCGAGAAGATGAGCAAGGCCGGAATCAATACACTGATTTCTATGGGAATCGTATTTCTCGTACTGATTCTGATCAGTCTTCTGATTGCCTGCTTTAATATTTTCCCGTATCTGGAGAAGAAGAAGGAGCAGAAGAAACTGGCTGTTTCCTCTGTTTCCGGGAAGCCTGAGCAGGAGACTGAGCCTGCTGCTGCAGGGGCTGGCAGCGCTCCGCAGACGGATGACACAGAACTGATTGCCGTAATTGCTGCTGCAATTGCTGCGAGCACCGGAACCTCTACAAGCGATTTTGTAGTTCGTTCGATTAATAGAAGATAATGAGATTAATTTTAGGAGGATCACTTTCATGAAGAATTATACAATTACCGTAAATGGTAACGTTTATGATGTAACAGTAGAAGAGACCGGAAGCTCATCACAGGCAGCTCCAAAGCGTGCGGCAGCTCCGGCAGCAGCTGCAAAGCCACAGGCAGCAGCCACAGGCGCAGGAAGCGTGAAGATTGAAGCAGGTGCAGCCGGAAAGGTATTCAAGATCGAGAAAAAGACCGGAGATGCTGTTAAGAAGGGTGATACCGTTCTGGTTCTCGAAGTAATGAAGATGGAGACACCGGTGGTTGCACCACAGGACGGAACAGTTGCAAGCATTGATGTGGCAGTAGGAGATGCTGTTGAGTCAGGTGCTTTACTTGCTACATTAAACTAATCCAAGGAGGAAAACACTGTGAGTTATGTAGGCGAAACATTATCAAACCTCCTACATCAGACAGCCTTTTTTAACCTGACATGGGGCAATTACGTTATGATCCTTGTGGCGTTTGTTTTCCTGTATCTTGCAATTAAGAAAGGCTTTGAGCCACTGCTCTTGGTTCCGATTGCATTTGGTATGCTTCTGGTTAATATTTATCCGGATATCATTGCAAGCCCGGAGCAGACAAGCAATGGCGTGGGCGGTTTACTTTATTATTTCTATCAGTTGGACGAGTGGTCGATTTTACCATCTCTGATTTTCCTCGGAGTTGGTGCGATGACGGATTTTGGTCCGCTGATTGCAAACCCCATCAGCTTTCTGATGGGAGCTGCAGCACAGTTTGGTATTTTCAGTGCATACTTTCTGGCGATTCTGTTCGGCTTCAACGATAAGGCAGCAGCTGCTGTATCCATCATTGGTGGAGCAGACGGACCGACCTCCATCTTCCTTGCCGGTAAGCTGGGACAGACAGGACTTTTAGGACCTATTGCCGTGGCGGCGTACTCCTATATGGCATTGGTTCCGATTATCCAGCCTCCGATCATGAAGGCACTTACTACGAAGAAAGAACGTTCCATCAAGATGAAGAATCTTCGTCCGGTCAGCAAGCTGGAGAGAATTTTATTCCCGATTGTTGTTACGGTTGTTGTCTGCGTACTTCTTCCGACTACAGCACCTCTTGTTGGTATGCTGATGCTCGGCAATCTCTTCCGTGAGTCCGGCGTTGTTCGTCAGCTTCAGGAGACCGCAAGCAATGCCCTTATGTACATTGTCGTTATCCTGTTAGGTACCTCCGTCGGTGCTACTACAAGTGCTGAGGCATTCCTGAATTGGAGCACGATCAAGATCGTTGTATTAGGTCTGGTTGCATTTATGGTTGGTACGGCTGCCGGTGTTCTGTTTGGTAAGCTGTTATGCCTGATCACCAAGGGCAAGATCAATCCGCTGATCGGTTCTGCCGGCGTTTCGGCGGTTCCTATGGCTGCACGAGTATCTCAGAAGGTCGGTGCAGAGGAGGATCCTACCAACTTCTTACTGATGCATGCGATGGGCCCGAATGTTGCCGGTGTTATCGGTACGGCCGTTGCGGCAGGATGCTTTATGGCAATCTTTGGAATTTAGTGATATGAAATTTTAGGAGGAAAATGATGGCAGAAGTGAAGGCTAAGCCTATTAAAATTACGGAAACAATCTTACGTGATGCACATCAGTCAATGATTGCCACACGTATGACAACAGAGCAGATGCTTCCGATTATTGATAAGATGGATCAGGTTGGCTACAACGCAGTCGAGTGCTGGGGAGGAGCTACCTTCGATGCATCACTCCGTTTCCTGAAGGAGGATCCGTGGGATCGTCTTCGCAAGTTAAGAGACGGATTTAAACACACAAAGCTGCAGATGCTGTTCCGTGGACAGAATATCCTGGGATACCGCCCTTATGCAGATGATGTGGTAGAGTATTTTGTACAGAAATCAATTGCCAATGGTATTGATATCATTCGTATTTTTGACTGTCTGAACGATCTTCGCAATCTTCAGACTGCAGTTACCGCTGCAAATAAGGAAAAGGGACATGCCCAGGTTGCATTGTCCTATACCCTTGGAGATGCCTATACGATGGACTATTGGGTAGAAATGGCAAAACGTGTTGAGGATATGGGGGCAAATTCCTTATGTATCAAGGATATGGCAGGTCTTCTTGTTCCATATAAGGCAGACGAGCTTGTACGGGCTTTGAAGGATGCGGTTGATATCCCAATCGAGCTGCACACCCACTATACATCCGGTGTTGCATCTATGACTTACTTAAAGGCTGTTGAGGCGGGCGTCGATATTATCGATACCGCGATGTCTCCGTTTGCTCTCGGTACCAGCCAGCCGGCTACAGAGGTTATGGTGGAGACCTTTAAGGGAACTCCTTATGATACCGGTCTGGATCAGAATCTTCTGGCTGAGATTGCAGATTACTTCCGTCCGATGAGAGATGAGGCACTGGAGAGTGGACTTCTGAATCCGAAGGTTCTGGGTGTTAATATCCAGACGCTTCGCTATCAGGTACCTGGCGGTATGTTATCCAACATGATTTCCCAGCTGAAGGAGCAGGGGGCTGAGGATAAGTACGAGGAGGTATTAAAGGAGGTTCCGAGAGTACGTAAGGATCTCGGTGAGCCGCCGCTTGTTACTCCATCTTCTCAGATCGTTGGAACACAGGCTGTATTTAATGTCCTGATGGGCGAGAGATATAAGGTCGCAACCCAGGAGACCAAGGGTATCCTGGAGGGCAAGTATGGTCAGACGGTAAAGCCGTTCAATCAGGAGGTTGTGGACAAGGTTCTTACTCCGGAGGAGAAGGCTTCTGCAATTACCTGCCGTCCGGCAGATCTGCTTGAGCCGGAGTTAGATAAGATTGAGGCTGAGATGAAGCAGTACAAGCAGCAGGATGAGGATGTGCTTACCTATGCACTCTTCCCACAGGTTGCAACGGATTTCTTCAAGTACCGTGAGGCACAGCAGACCGGTGTGGACGCCAAGGCTGCGGACAGCAAAAATAAAGCTTATCCGGTATAAAATAAGATTTTAAATCCCCACAGACGGGCATGATATGTCTGTGGGGATTTTTTTCTTGCATTTCTTCCGTAAAGTGCTAAAATCAAATGCAGTGACAAATTCGGAGGGGTTTTTATCATGGCAAATACAAATGATCTGTTGAATCGTATCAACCAGCATTACAGTAAGATGAGCAAGGGGCAGAAGCTGCTTGCCACCTATATTACGGACAATTACGATAAGGCTGTTTTTCTGACCGCGGCTAAAATGGGGGAAATCGTTGGCGTCAGTGAATCTACGGTGGTACGTTTTGCCACCGCGCTGGGGTACAAGGGATATCCGGAATTTCAGAAGGCCCTGGAGGAACTGGTGCGCAACAAGCTTAACTCTGTACAGCGTATGGAGGTTACCTATGGCAGAATCAGCCAGTCGAAGATTTTAGAGACCGTATTGGAATCAGATGCAGATAAAATTAAAACAACGCTGGAAAAAATTGATCAAAATGCTTTCGAGATGGCAGTCTCTACCATTCTTTCTGCCAGACATATCTATATTGTTGGAATCAGAAGCTGCGCGCCTCTTGCCATCTTCCTTGGATTTTATCTGAATCTGATGTTTGATGATGTGCGGCTCCTCACCACCAACAGCTCCAGTGAGCTTTTTGAGCAGATGGTACGCATCGGTAAGGAAGATGTGATTATCGGAATCAGCTTCCCACGCTATTCCATGCGCACCTTGAAGGCATTGGAGTTTGCCAATAACCGAAGTGCGAAGGTGATTACAATCACAGACAGCGTTCATTCTCCGATGAATCTGTATTCCTCCTGTAATCTGATTGCAGACAGCGATATGGCTTCCATCGTGGATTCGCTGGTAGCACCCCTCTCCGTGATCAATGCACTGGTGGTGGCCTTGTGTATGAAGAAGCAGAGGGAGGTGGCAGGTACACTGACCATGCTGGAGGATATCTGGGATGAGTATCAGGTATATGAGAATGACGAAATCAACTGCATTGACGATTCCATTAAGGCACATTATGCGAAATTAGAGGACATGGATTCATGAAGAAAGTGTTTGTCATCGGTGGCGGTGCGGCGGGAATGATGGCTGCATGCCAAGCCGCGGCCGGTGGAAATGAAGTGACGATTTTAGAACAGAATGAGAAGCTTGGCAAAAAACTGTTTATTACCGGAAAAGGAAGGTGCAATCTAACCAATGCCGGGGAAATGGATGACCTTTTCGCAAATGTGATGAGCAACCGGAAATTTCTCTACAGTGCCTTCTATGGATTTGACAATCAGCAGGTAATTTCTTTTTTTGAGGAGCAGGGGCTTTCTACCAAGGTGGAACGGGGAAATCGGGTATTCCCCCGATCGGATCACTCCTCAGATGTGATTGCCGCCATGAAACGGGCTTTAGACCGTGCCGGAGTGAGGGTCAGGCTTCATACCAGAGCAGAAAAACTGCTCACAGAGGAAAATCATGTGACCGGCGTGCAGCTTTCGGATGGCAGATGCCTTCTTTCGGATGCTGTCATTGTGGCGACCGGGGGGCTTTCTTATCCTTCCACCGGCGCCACGGGGGACGGATACCGAATGGCAGAATCCAGCGGGCACCGGCTTGTGGAATGTACACCAAGCCTTGTTCCCTTTGAGACAGAGGAAACCTGGGTGAAGGAACTTCAGGGCCTTTCTCTCCGCAATGTTTCGGTCCTGGTTTTACATGGGAAAAAGAAGCTGTATGAGGATTTTGGAGAAATGCTCTTTACTCATTTCGGAGTGAGCGGACCACTGATTCTATCCGCCAGCGGAAGCATCAAACCGAAACTTTTTTCGGAGGGCTTAAAACTGTTTATAGACTTAAAACCGGCATTATTCGAAGAACAATTGGATCAGAGGATTCTTCGGGATTTTGACGGGATGAAAAATAAGCAGTTCCAGAACGCTCTGGTGCACCTGCTTCCCGCAAAAATGATTCCGGTGGTGATTCGCTTAAGCGGCATCCGTCCGGAGAAAAGAGTCAATGAGATTTCCCGGGAGGAACGCCAGAGTCTTGTAAATCTGCTGAAAAACCTGCCCCTGACCATCAAAGGGCTTAGGGGCTGGAACGAAGCCATCATTACTAAGGGAGGGGTATCGGTGAAGGATGTCAATCCCTCTACCATGGAGTCCAAGCTGGTGCAGGGCCTGTATTTCTGCGGCGAGGTATTGGATCTGGACGCCCTGACCGGCGGCTACAACCTGCAGATTGCCTGGTCCACCGGATACCTTGCAGGCAGTTCAATCTTATAATAAAATATGCATTGCAATAGATAGATTTTTTAGGGAGGAAGAAATAAAGTGAAGAATATCGCTATAGACGGACCGGCAGGAGCCGGCAAAAGCACAATCGCCAAAAAGCTTGCCAGAAAGCTGGGGTATATCTATGTAGATACCGGTGCCATGTATCGGGCCATGGCCTATTATTTTCTGAAAAACGGAATTTCTTCGGAGGATGAGGAGGCCATTCGCAAGGCATGTCCGGATGTGGACGTTACTATCCGCTATGAAAACGGGGAGCAACAGGTGCTTTTAAATGGAGAAAATGTAAACGGCGTGATCCGTAGTGAAGAAGTAGGAAATATGGCCAGCGCCACCAGCGTTTATCCCGTGGTACGTACCAAGCTGGTGGAACTGCAGAGACAACTGGCCGCAAAGGAAAATGTCATTATGGACGGCCGTGATATCGGAACCGTTGTGCTGCCCAATGCCAATGTAAAAATTTACCTGACTGCCAGTGCAAAAGTCCGTGCGAAGAGACGCTATGACGAGCTTACGGCGAAGGGACAGGAATGTAATCTCGAAGAGATTGAAAAGGATATTATTGACAGGGATTACCGGGATATGCACCGGGAAACCTCTCCTCTGAAGCAGGCCGAGGACGCAGTACTGTTAGATTCCTCAGATCTGGATATCGACGGAGTAGTAGCTGCAATGGAAAAGATTATCGAAGGGGCTTAAGAGCGCATGAAGGTTACAGTTGCAAAGAGCGCAGGCTTTTGCTTCGGTGTCAGCAGAGCCGTCAATATGGTTTATGAGCAGGCAGAACAATCCAAAGAGCCGGTCTATACCTATGGACCTATCATTCATAATGAAGAGGTGGTCCGGGATCTTAAGGCCCGTGGCGTTCAGGTCATCCGGAATATAGAGGAGCTTGCCCGTGTTCCGAAGGGCAAAATCATTATCCGTTCCCACGGAATCAGTAAGAAGGAGCAGGAGGCAATTGAGGACTACGGTTTTGAAATCATGGATGCCACCTGTCCCTTTGTCCGGAAAATCCATCGGCTGGCGGAAAGATACAGCAAAGAGGGATATACGATTGTCATTGCCGGAAATCCGTTTCATCCGGAGGTAAAGGGAATCCTTGGATGGGTGGAAAATATGCCTGCATATACGATTATGGAACCGGAGGATATTGAAAATCTTCCTCTAAAGGAGCAGGAAAAGGTCTGCCTCGTTGCCCAGACGACATTTAACTACAATAAATTTCAAGAATTAGTTGAAATTATCAAGAAAAAAGGGTATGATATAATTGTTTTAGATACAATCTGCAATGCTACGGAGGAAAGACAGGCAGAGGCACGCGAGGTAGCCAGTCATTCGGACGTGATGATCGTGATTGGAGATAAACACAGCTCCAATACACAGAAATTGTACGAGATATCTAAAAAGGAATGTGCAAATACTTACTATATACAAACGAGCAAAGATATGGATTATCGTCAGATCGAGTCCATCAATAACGTAGGTATTACCGCAGGGGCATCGACCCCAAACTATATCATCGAGGAGGTTTCAAAGAATGTCAGAAATGAACTTTGAACAGATGCTGGACGCATACGAAAAAACAATAAGAAATGGAGAAGTGGTAGAGGGTACCGTTATTGATGTTAAGCCTGATGAGATTATCCTGAACATCGGTTATAAGTCAGATGGAATCATTACGCGTAATGAATATACAAATGAGCCGAATGTTGACCTCACAACGGTTGTAAAAGCCGGCGATACCATGGAAGCCAAGGTCATCAAGGTCAATGATGGCGAGGGTCAGGTTCTTCTTTCCTACAAGCGTCTCGCAGCTGAGAAGGGAAGCAAGAGACTTGAGGAGGCTTTTGAGAATCAGGAGATTCTCAAGGCAAAGGTTACACAGGTACTTGGAGGCGGTGTTTGTGTGAATGTGGATGAGACAAGAGTGTTTATCCCGGCAAGCCTGGTATCCGATACCTATGAGAAAGATTTATCCAAGTTCAAGGATCAGGAGATTGAGTTTATTATTACGGAATTTGATCCGAGAAAGAGAAGAATTATCGGTAACCGCAAGACCTTACTTCTTGCAAAGAAGGCTGAGCTTCAGAAGGAACTGCTTTCCAAGATTCAGGTTGGCGATGTGATCGAGGGAACGGTTAAGAATGTTACGGATTTCGGTGCATTTATCGATTTAGGAGGCGTTGACGGACTGCTTCATATTTCTGAGATGTCCTGGGGCCGTGTTGAGAATCCGAAGAAGGTATTTACCGTTGGACAGAAGGTACGTGTCTTCATTAAGAATATCTCCGATACCAAGATTGCCCTCAGCATGAAGTTCGAGGATGAGAACCCATGGAATGGTGCAGCAGAGAAGTATGCAATCGGCAATATTGTCAAGGGAAAAGTTGCACGTATGACAGATTTCGGTGCTTTTGTTGAACTTGCACCCGGAGTAGACGCAC
>CAMFDG010000004.1 GCA_945949045.1 uncultured Lachnospiraceae bacterium | reverse complement strand
GGGTACACTGCTCCAAATCCATAATGGCATGAAGCTCGTACTGCTCCTCTTCCTTTAGATAAGAAAGCTCCACAGCTACCGTGAAAGCAATCTTTCCTTCATCCACCATATCCAAAATCTTGGGTATCAAATTGGTTAGGCGGATATATCTTTTAATCTGAGCCACGCTCTCCCCTGCCTGCTTTGCAAGCAACTCGTTACTTCGCATAGCACCAAAAAAATATCCCCCTGCTCCTTTTTGGCAAACCTCGGTTCAACTTGAGCCAAAGTGATATCATCTGCCAATACCTTTTTCCCCTGATGCTTCATTGCCTCCAGTTTCATTCGATAGGCAAATGCTTTCTCACTGGGCTTTAAATTCTCCCGATGCAGATTCGAATCCACCATCGCCACAACTGCCTGGTCATCATCAAGCTCTATTATGACAACAGGAACCTCAGTTTCCCCAGCCCATAGAGCTACTTCCTTTCTTCGGTGTCCCGATATGACCTCATATCCATCTCCATAAGGATTCGTCCTCACCAGAAGTGGCACAAGCACACCTTCCTTTTCAATACTTCTCATCAGCTCGCATAATTCCGTATTGGTCTCCACCTTAAACGGGTGATTCCTAAAACTATGCAACTCGCTGATAGATACATTCTTAATCGTTTCCATACAATCGCTCCTTTCATCAACGCATATAATCGTTACTCACGAAACCTGACTCCTTTAACCAAAAGAAAGACCGCTCACTTTCAATTTTCTTGAAAATGAACGGTCTCTCACGCTACTTTTATTTAGTTGAATGATAATGTGATATTGTTCGTGTTTTCGAGGTTGGCTCTGAACAATCTATTTCCGTTTAGATGTGTTTCCACACACGCTATCCAATACAACCGACACATTTACTCCGTCGGAAATTGCTTTTTTGTATGTTTTTCGGTCACTCTGGTCAAACCTAAAAAACCTCTCAAAGTGCCTAAACTCAAGGATTTTTACATATCGGTCCGATGTAGTGCAACTATTGTCTCCACATGGCGCGTATATGGAAACATATCATAGGGCGTGCACTCCTCCATCCGGTACCCGCTCTTCGTCAGATATTTCAGATCCCGCGCCAGACTGTCCGGTCCACAAGATACATAGACCACACGTTTCGGCGCCAGCCGGACCAGTGAAGACAGAAAAGCCTCATCGCTTCCGGTACGGGGAGGATCCATAATCACCACATCCGCCTTCTCGCCTCTGGCGGCCATGTCCACCATGAATTTTCCTGCATCCTCGTTGTAAAACCGAATATTATGAGCGTCGTTACGCTTCGCATTCGTAATGGCATCAGAAATTGCATCACGATTTAATTCCACTCCAATCACCCGGGCAGCAGAACGGCTGGCAATCAGGCCGATGGTTCCGGTGCCACAGTAGGCATCGATCACAGTCTCTTTCCCGGAAAGCCTTGCGCAGGCGATCGCCTTCTGATATAGCAGCTCGGTCTGCTGTGGATTCACCTGATAGAAGGAATTCGGAGAAATGCGAAAGGTACAGCCACAAAGTTCGTCTTCAATATAACCCTTTCCATACACGGTGATATTGCGTTCCCCCAGCACCATGCTGGTCCGCCGGTCATTCACGTTGATGACCACCGTACTGATATCCGGGTGTTTCTTTCTGAGGACTTTGACAAAATTGTTTTTGGAGGGCAGGATTGGTGATGCCAGCACCAGGACAACCATAATCTGACCGCTGTGATATCCCTTCCTCACCAGTACATGCCGAAGCAGCCCGTATCCGGTATCCTCATCATAGGTCTTGATCCGAAAGGACCGGAGCAGTCCCTTGATATCGCGGATGATAGCATCTGCCTCCTCATTCTCAATCAGGCAGTTCTCAATATCCACCACATCATGCGACCTTTTCTCATAGACTCCTGCCACGATCTGTCCCCGACGTGTACAGTCAAATGCCGCCTGCACCTTATGCCGGTAATGGCAGGGATTATCCATTCCCACAATCGGCTTAACCTTTCCGTAAGGCTTCATCAGTTTCCGGATATGTGCCTGCTTTTTGGCAAGTTGTTCCTCGTAGGAAATCCCCTGGTAATCACAGCCGCCGCACTTTTTTGCATATGGGCACACCTTTTCCTTAATCTGTTTTTGTTCCATGTCAAACCTCTTAATATCCCTTCCCCGTCAGGTAATAATTTACCCAATAGGTCTTGTCCCTCTGTGAAAGATCCAGGCTTTTTTCAATCACATGACTTGGCCACAGAGTCTTCGATAAATAAAATTTATAGCTTTCTCCGCCGCCACTGTGGCCATTGTATATTGGATCATCCCAGGTACAGTCAATATAGTACCATTTTCCATCTACCTTAACCTGATTCCATGCGTGCCCGCCGCCATCCGCCGTACCACTGATATAACGGCAGTCTAATCCGGCTGATACAGCCATCATATAGAAGGCAATCCCATAGCTCTGGCAGACACCCTCCCCGTGCAGGAGTACCCCTTCGGCCCCGTATACCCATTTTTCTGAACCGGTGGGATCTCCATCGTTCACATAATCCGCATGATAAATCAGATAATCATGAATCGCCTTTACCTTTTCCCGGTCCGTCATATTTTTCTTTATGATCTTATTTACAATTGAGAAGGCCTTGTCAAATACCTTTTTGCTTGCAGCATCATAGCCTTTTGCATTTTTCTTCTGTAACGCATCTTTGACGCTGTATGATACATTGATGCTCCTGGTATATTTCTGCCCGCCGGCCGCAATGGTAAGCTCATGCTTTCCCGGCGTGAAGCTCACAATATCCGCCATCTTTTTGCCATCCAGTACCAGGGAAATTCCCTGTTTACGCAGTTGTGACGGCTTCAGTTTCTGATTGGCGTCAGTCACGGAGCTGATCAGAATTTTCTGCTTCACCATGGCATCCACCTGACAGACGCCCCGACTTCCGTATGGATTCTGTATGATTTGGTCGAAAATTCCATCCGGAGAGTAGACCGCGATCATGGTTCCCTTCTGAAAAGAACCATAGGAGTAATGCAAAGTCCCCCAACCGGTGCCCGGTATTCCCCTGCAGTAACCGGACTGATCAATCTGTGCAAAGCCGGAGGAAACACGAAGCTGCACCTGGCTGGTATCATATTTCTTCGATGACAGCTTTAATCTGACCTTCTGATTTGCTAAAACCGCCTCCTGGCTGAGCCATACTTCCCCTTCCTTTTCCGGCTTTACCGTAATCCTGCAGGAGGTCTGCTTCTTCCCGGATTTCACCACAATGCTGGTAACACCGAGGCGTACTGCCTTCACAATTCCATTGGAAGACACCGTAGCAACCTTGCTGTTGGAGCTTGAGAATTTGCACCTGCGATAACCCTGTGGCAGCTTCAGCTTAGCACTTCTGCCGCACACCATTTCACCGGTACTTCCGGACAGCACCGCAGTCTGCGCATAAGCCGTATCCGCCACTGCGGGTACAGCCGAAGCTGCAATGATAACGCACATAAGAAATACAAATATCCTGGTTCTCTTTTGTTTTCCCCGCATAATACCCCTCCTACTTTTCTTCCACCACCTGGAAGATATAAAACTTTAAATAATAACTCTCGTCCGCCGCCCAAAGGATCGGATGATCCGGAGCCTGGGTGCGAAATTCCACCTGCCTCAGACGCTTGTGGGCGGTCCGCGCTGCCTCCCTGATCGTCTTTTCGAACAGCGCCTGCGTCATAAAATGAGAGCAGGAACAGGTGGCAAGATAACCGCCGTCTTTCACAAGCTTTAAGCCCTTCATGTTAATCTCACGATACCCTTTAACCGCATTCTTCGTAGCCTCCCTGGACTTCGTAAAGGCAGGGGGATCTAAGATCACCACATCGTATTTCTCCCCTGAAGCCGCCAGCTTCGGAAGCTCGTCCAGCACATTGGCACATCGAAAACGAACCGTTTCCAGAAGTCCGTTTCTCCTTGCGTTTTCCGTGGCCTGTGCCACGGCATACTCGGAAATATCAAGCCCTGTAACTTCCGAAGCTCCCGCAATCCCGGCATTCAATGCAAAGGTTCCCATGTGTGTAAAACAATCTAATACCCTTTTCCCCCTGCAGATTCGCTGCATGGCAAGACGGTTATACTTCTGGTCAAGAAAAAAGCCCGTTTTCTGTCCATTGACTACATCCACCATATAACGAACTCCGTTTTCCACGATTTCCACATTTGTTTCAAAAGTGTCTCCAATAAAGTCCTTGACCTTAGGAAGCCCCTCCTTCTTCCGCTCATTGGCATCGCTTCGTTCGTAGACTCCCCGAATCGTTATGCCATCCGCCGCGAGAATCTCTTTTAATAATGCGACGATTGTCTCCTTAAACTGCTCCATCCCAAGGGCAAGACATTGGACCACAAGGACATCCGCATATTTATCAACCACAAGTCCCGGAAGGAAATCCGCTTCCCCGAAGACAATACGACAGGCATTCAGATCCTGCCGGGCCATCACGGTTTTACGATAATCCCACGCATTTGCAATCCGCATACGAAGAAATGCTTCGTCAATTTTCTGATCCGCCTCCCTCGTCAACAGCCGGATACGGATCTTTGAATTCTGGTTAATGATCCCCTTTCCCATAGGATACCCGTCGAAATCATGCACGGTTACCACGTCCCCATTATGAAATCTTCCGGTGATCGTATCAATCTCATTGTCATAAACCCAGAGGCCACCTGCTTTCAGGGTGCGCCCTTCTCCTTTTTTTAATGTAACAATTGTATGGTTTTCCACTGTCTGTTTTCCCTTTTCTATCGAATTAAATCATGAGCCAACCGCAGCAAGGCAGGTTTCCAGACCCCAGATACAGTATAACGCAAGCATCTGCAAATTCCAAGTTCCAAACTTAAATTATGGCTTAGATAACCATTCGCTATAGCAAATATGGTAAATTCAGGTTGACAATCTGGTCAAAACAGATTATTATTTGATGTCAGACAAAACACAATAAGAAAAAGGAGTGAAATATGTTATGAACGGTCTTATTATTATCGTTTTAGCCGCCTTAGTATTGATCTGCGGCTATGTCTTCTACGGAAGATTTCTTGCAAAGAAATGGGGTATCGACCCGAACGCAAAGACTCCGGCTTACACAGAGGCCGACGGTGTCGACTATGTTCCTGCTGATACCAACGTTGTATTTGGTCACCAGTTTGCATCCATCGCCGGTGCCGGTCCAATTAACGGACCTATTCAGGCAGCCATCTTCGGATGGGTTCCGGTATTGTTATGGATCTTAATCGGTGGTGTGTTCTTCGGAGCTGTACAGGATTTCTCCGCTATGTACGCTTCTGTACGAAACAAAGGTAAATCCATCGGTGTCATTATCGAAAAGTACATCGGTAAGCTTGGAAAGCGCCTGTTCTTACTTTTTACATGGCTCTTCTCCATCCTGGTTATTGCAGCCTTCGCTGACGTGGTTGCAACTACCTTCAACGGCTTTGATGCCAACGGTGCAAAGGTTGTCGCTGACGGTGCCGTTGCTACAACTTCTATTTTATTCATTGTATTTGCTGTTGCGCTTGGTATGTTCCTTAAGTTTACCAAGTTCCCAACCTGGGCAAACACCATCGTTGCCATCGCACTGTTAGTTGGAGCCATTGCCATCGGTGTCAATGCCCCGATTTACTTCAGTCGTGAGTTCTGGCTGATCTTTGTATTCATTTACATCATGATTGCCTGCGTAACTCCGGTATGGGCTCTGCTCCAGCCTAGAGATTACTTAAACAGCTATCTGCTCATCGCTATGATGGCAATGGCCTTCATCGGAATTATTATTTATAATCCGGCTATGAACCTGCCGGCATTTACCGGATTTAAGATTGTAAGTGCCTCCACGGGAGCAACCTCATACTTATTCCCGACATTATTCGTAACCATCGCCTGCGGTGCCGTATCCGGCTTCCATTCACTGGTTTCCTCCGGTACAGCATCCAAGCAGATCAAGAATGAAAAAGCAATGCTTCCTGTTTCCTTCGGTGCCATGCTCTTAGAGAGCTTCTTAGCTGTCATCGCACTTGTATGCGTGGGCTTTGCAGCATCCAGCTCAGGCCTTCCGGAAGGAACACCTGCACAGGTATTTGCTTCCTCTATTGCAACCTTCCTGACAAAGGTGGGGCTGCCGGAGAGCATTTCCTATACACTGATTACTCTTGCGGTATCTGCTTTCGCACTGACCTCTCTGGACTCCGTAGCCCGTGTTGGCCGTCTGTCCTTCCAGGAGCTGTTCATTGATGACGATACCGATACCGAGCACTTAAGTCCGGTCGTTAAGGTATTATCCAATACCTGGTTTGCAACCATCCTTACTCTGGTTCTTGCATTCCTGTTAGCTAAGGTTGGATACTTAAGCATCTGGCCGCTGTTCGGTTCTGCCAACCAGATGTTATCTGCTCTGGCACTGCTTGCCTGTGCAGTATTCTTCAAAAAGACCAAGCGTCAGGGCGGCATGCTCTGGATACCAATGTTTATCATGCTTGCCGTTACCTTTACCGCAATTATCTTTAAGATTCACGACCTGATTCTTTCCCTGCAGGCACAATTCGTCAGTGGAAATGTCATCCAGCTGATTTTTGCAATCCTGCTGCTGATTCTTGGAATCATCGTCGCTATCGAGGGATTAAAGACCTTATTCTCCAAAAAGAAAGAAGAAGCTGCTGCATAAAGCGGTTGTATTCTCAAAATAAAAATGATAGAATACCTTGTGAAAGGTAACTGCCTTGGAACCCTGTTTGTAAAAACAGGGTTCTAAGTAGTTGTGCAGATATTTTTTTACTATAAGGAGGTCTTTTTCAAATGGATTTTACAGAAGAATACAGACAGAAGCTCGTAACAGCAGACGAGGCTGTAAAGGTCATCAAATCCGGTGACTGGGTAGATTACGGCTGGTGTACAAATACCGTAGATGCATTGGACAAAGCCCTGGCAAAGAGGACGGATGAGCTGAAGGACATAAACCTGCGCGGTGGAATTCTTTTAAAGCCGCTGGCCGTATTTGAGCGGGAGGATGCAGGGGAGCATTTCACGTGGAATTCCTGGCATATGTCCGGCATTGAGCGCAAGCTGATCAGCCGGGGATGTTCCTTCTATACACCGATCCGCTATTCCGAACTGCCGAGGTATTACCGTGATCTGGACTGCCCGGATGACGTGGCAATGTTTCAGGTAGCCCCGATGGACAAACACGGATACTTCAATTTCGGCCCAAGCGCATCCCATCTTGGAGCTATGTGTGAAACTGCCAAGCACATCATTGTAGAGGTCAACGAAAATATGCCCCGCTGCCTGGGCGGAACCGAGAACGGTATCCACATCTCCCAGGTTGACGCTATCGTTGAGGGCGAAAATCCTCCAATCGGTGAGTTGGGAGCAGGCGGACCTGCCACAGAGGTGGACAAGAAGGTGGCACAGCTGATCGTTGAGCAGATTCCAAACGGCGCCTGCTTACAGCTTGGCATTGGCGGCATGCCGAATGCAGTCGGCTCCCTGATTGCCGAGTCAGATCTCAAGGATCTGGGTGTCCACACAGAAATGTATGTAGATGCATTTGTTGACATTGCAAAGGCCGGCAAGATTACCGGTGCACACAAGGGCATTGACCGCTACCGTCAGGTATACGGCTTTGCTGCCGGCACCAAAAAGCTGTATGACTATATTGATGACAACCCGGAGCTTATGAGTGCACCTGTCAGCTACACCAACGACATCCGTTCCATCGCAGCGCTGGACAACTTCATCTCCATCAACAACTGTGTGGACATTGACCTGTTCGGACAGATCAGTTCAGAATCCTCCGGAATCAAGCAGATCAGTGGCGCCGGTGGACAGCTGGATTTCGTTCTCGGTGCTTACCTCTCCAAGGGAGGCAAGAGCTTTATCTGCTGCTCCTCTACCTTTACGGACAAGCAGGGACAGGTTCATTCCAGAATCCGTCCTACTTTAGAGAACGGTTCCGTTGTAACCGATACCCGTGCCAATACACACTATGTTGTGACCGAGTACGGAATGGTAAATCTCAAGGGATTGTCCGCATGGCAGAGGGCTGAGGCACTGATTTCCATTGCCCATCCGGATTTCAGGGACGAGCTGATTGCAGAGGCTGAGAAGATGCATATCTGGAGACGTTCCAACAAGTAATCTAATATTTTCCCGTGCCTGATAAGCTCTGTGGATGGAGGCATTTACTCGCACTAGGTGAAGGAATCATGAGAGTGTCTGCCGCATCCGGACGCTGTCCATTCCCGGAGACTCCCTGCAGCAGGCGGGTCCGTACCGAAATCAGTATAGGAAATTTTATTCATAATGCAAAAAAACCCCGGCTTTGTCGGGGTTTTTTTATAGATTTTACCTCTTGCTTTTGTGCATTTTTTTAAGTAATATATGCGTTGAGTAAAGGGGAGGTAAAAATGAAGAGATTTTTACGTATTATCAAAGAAAAACTTTTTACAAAAGTCGAAAAGGAGCACTCCGAGAAGTATAACCGCCGGATTGCATTTTTAAATAAATATTCCTTATTATTTCATGCACTCATCTCCTGCGGAATCGTATTTATCGTGGAGGTTCTGTCCCGAAGAGATCTGATCTCGGCCTGTACCTTTGTGGGAAGCCATACTGCAGCGTATTTTTATAACGCATTTATCGTCTTTGCATCGCTGTGTCTGGTCTACCTGTTCCGCCGGCGTGCATTCCTTCGGGTGATTATCAGCGGTTTCTGGATTTTGCTGGGCATTATCAACGGCTGTATTCTTTCCAACCGGGTCACTCCCTTTGGATTTACGGACTTGAAGTGTATCAACGATTTATTTGCCATGACAAACACAAACTATTTTACAGCGGAGGAGGCAACCTTTGTGGTCATTGGCCTTGCCATCTTCGGGCTGTTCTGTGCAGTGCTCTTTATCAAGGGCCCTCGTTATCAGGGACAGATCCACAAGATTGTTCTTCTGTTCTCTGTTATGGCAGTCCTTTTTATCGGGCTCCCGGTCACTACCTCCGCAGCCCAGAATGCCAACGTTGTTGCCAGCTACTTTTCCAACATTGCCCAGGGCTATGAGAATTACGGCTTTATCTACGGCTTTTCCTCCAGCGTGGTGGACCGCGGTATGAGTAAACCGGACAATTACAGCGAGGAGACCGTGGATACCATTACGGACCGTGTAACAGATGCGAAGGAAGAGACTACTGTCACCACGAAGGATGCTCCGAACATTATCTGTGTGCTTTTAGAGTCCTTCTGCGATCCGGATGAGATCAAGTTCTTATCCTATAATGAGGATCCAATCCCTACCTTCCATCATTTGGAGAAGAAATATACCAGCGGTTATCTGACTGTTCCTGTAGTAGGTGCAGGTACTGCCAACACTGAGTTCGAGATTCTGACCGGAATGAGCATGCAGTTCTTCGGAACCGGAGAATATCCTTACAAAACAATATTAAAGAAAACAGACTGCGAAAGCACTGCATCCGATCTTGCTTCTATTGGCTATGGAACTCATGCCGTACATAACAACGGCGGAAATTTCTACAGCCGTGTCAACGCTTTTTCCATGATGGGCTTTGACACCTTTACCAGCAAGGAATTAATGAATATCCAGAGTTATACGCCCAACGGAAGTTGGGCAACGGATAACATTCTCGTGGGGGAAACGATCAAAACACTGGACGCCACACCAAACCAGCCGGATTTCACCTATACGATCACCGTAGGAACCCACGGCGATTATCCGAAGGAGCCGGTCATCGTGAATCCTCCTTATGTTGCAGGCGGCGTAGACGATCCTGAGGAACAGAATCAGTGGACCTATTACATCAATCAGCTCAATGAGGTAGATACCTTTATGAAAAACCTGATTACAGAGGTCAACAAGCGCAGAGAGGATACCGTCATTGTATTTTTCGGGGATCATCTTCCTACCATGGGGCTGACCGATGATGATATGGTGTCCAACGATATCTATAAGACTAAATATGTAACCTGGAACAACATGGGGCTTCCGAAGGAGGACACAGACCTGTATGCCTACCAGCTCATGGCCAGCATAACAAATTCTGTGGGCATTCATGAGGGTACCATCTTAAACTACCATCAGACGCAGGCAGAACGGCCGGATTACCAGGAGGGCCTGAATCAGCTTCAGTATGATATTCTTTACGGAGACCGCTATTGCTATGATGTCGAAGACCCTTATCCGGCAACAGATATTGTCATGGGCATTGATGACGTGACGATCGACGAAGTAGTGGATTCCATCAGTGGCACCCAGGTGATCCTATACGGAAATAACTTCACGAAATGGAGCCGGGTCTTTGTCAATGACACCAAGGTCACTACCTATTTCAGCGGAGCGGACTGTCTGATTATTCCAAAGGACGTCGTGAAAAATGGTGACACCATCAAGGTATGCCAGATGGGCTCCAGCGATACCGTATTCCGAAGTTCCAACGAGATCACCTACGTTGATCCAAATGCGGATCCGGATTCACAGGAACCGGTTTCCATAACCGAATAAACCATCACTGAAAAAGGATGTCAGCAGTGACATCCTTTTTTCTTACCTCTTGCCGCAAATCTATTTACAGTTTTTATTTTCCCAGAAGAAAAAAATTGTATTTGCACTCATCCTGATTTTGATTGCCGTATATCTGGTAGTCAACCAGCTGGGCCCTTCTGATTGCCGCTGTCATGGTCGGTATCGCTCTGGATATGCTGTTTAAAAGTTTCCGCAAAAAGAAGGACGGATACGATTTCCAAAACGCAGATCACTTCACCACCAGCTATGTGGAGAATGGCTCCGATGGAGAATCGGTTAAGGTAGAGAACACCTTCGGAAGTATCGTGGAGGGAGCACCCACGATTGAACTTACCCTCAGCAGCAGCTTTGGCGAAATCAATATCATTTTCGAATAAAAAAACGCCTGCACTCCGCAGGCGTTTTCCTTTTCCTATGATCCACATATGCACTTAAAGCTTCTTCAACACTTCCACCGCTGCATCCAGATATGGATTCTCCATCTCGAAAAAACGGCCCTCATCTGCAATCCTTGCATAAGCCGGATCCAGCGGAAGCTTGCCCAGCACCCTGGTACCAAGCTGTCCGGCCACCTCATCTATGTGGCTCTCTCCAAAGAGGGCAATCTCCTTCCCACAGTCCGGACACTTCAGAAAACTAAAATTCTCCACAACCCCCAGCACCGGAATATGCATCAGCCCCGCCATATTGAAGGCCTTCTTCACGATCATCTGCACAAGCTCCTGAGGTGAGGTAACAACCACAATCCCATCCACCGGAAGGGACTGGAACACCGTAAGCGGCACATCTCCCGTTCCCGGCGGCATATCCACGAAAAGATAATCCACATCTCCCCATACCGTCTCATTCCAGAACTGCTTGACCGCTCCTGCGATCACAGGACCTCTCCATACCACCGGAGCCTCCTCGTCATCCATCAGAAGGTTGATGGAAATGATCTTGATGCCTTCCGGGGTCACAAAAGGATACATCCCCTTTTCGTCTCCCACGACCTGTCCGTGTGCGCCAAACATTTTGGGAATCGACGGTCCCGTAATATCCGCATCCAGGATTCCTACCTTATAACCGGCTTTCGCCATCTGAACAGCTAAGGAAGCAGTCACAAAGGATTTTCCAACGCCTCCCTTTCCGCTGACAACACCGATCACGTGCTTAATATCTGAGTAAGCATTCATAGCCTCCTGCATACTCTGTGCATTCTGTGGATTATGTGAGCAGCCCTCGCAGCTTTCCTTCGTACAGCTGGATGCTCCGCTGCAATTTGCATTTTCTGGCATTTTTCTTTCTCCTTTTCTAATTCTCTTATTTTAGGTATTTGCACCAAATTATTTATATAAGCTTCCAAAGCGGGAAAATGGATAGTAAATCATATATGCTTTTCCAATAATCTCATCCCTGGTCACATATGTATTCTCCCAGTAGCGGGCATCGTAGGAATCATTCCTGTTGTCCCCCATCACAAGATAGCTGTCCTCCGGGATCTCAAATTCAAAGGGTCCGGTAGCCTGCACCCATTCATCCTTCAGATACGGTTCCTCCAACGGTGTCTCGGAGTCGTCAATATAGATCTTCCCGTCATTGACGGTCACCGTCTCTCCCGGAAGTCCAATGACACGCTTCACATATTTCTGCGTTTCATCATCCGGAAACCGGAAAATAATGATATCTCCCCTCTGTACCTCTGAAAAGCGATAGGTCAGCCGCAGCCCAAACAGATCATCCCCCGGCTCAATCGTATGCTCCATTGAGCCGGTGGGAACTGTGGCATTGATAATGACATAGTTTTTGAGGGCCAGCGCCAGGCCGATTGCCAGCGCAAAGGTAAGGATCCAGCTGCAGATTTCCCAGAGAATTGATCCTTTTTTTTCGGGCTTCTTTTCTGTTTCTAATTCGTCATTCTTGATTTCTTCACTCATATTTTCCTACTCTCTCGGTGCAAACCACCAGTTGATAAAATCCTCCCGGTGAAATGCCAATCCCACCAGTCCAAGTTCCACTTTATCCCGCTCATCCAGGCAGGCTTCGATATACTCATTGACATTTTCTGCAAAATCCGTCTCCAGACACCATACCGACTGTTCATGAACACTGCAGGAAGAATGCCACTCATCTATGAGAAGTCCGCCAAAATCCAGGATGGAATTCCAACTCTGTTTTGTATTTAAAATTCTCTGCTTGATATTTTCGAGGATGACCGCCACCATCCGGTGAACCCTGGGCTCATCCCAGACCGGCGCAAGCTGCTTTGCCAGCCGATGCTCCTCATTGACGATCAGTTCCAGCTTTCCGTCCTGTGTCTTTTCCGCCACACAGAAAACGTCCTCGTAGCCGATTTTCTTTGGCCTTAGGCTGTATGCATTCCGGTATGGCACCACACTGCGAAGTCTTCCAAAATCTGCAACCATATCATCATAGACGATTCCTGGATATTCACTGATCACATAGCGCTGGGAGCGCATATAAGGAGCAAGCATCTGACAGAAAAGATCCCGGTTCTTCTCAAACACGATCAGCTTGTTTTCTCTGAGAAAGCGCCTGAAATCCATGAGATAATTCCTGCGATAGTATTCGAAAAGTTCCTTTTCGATAAATGCAATCCGGATGGTTTTTCCCTCAAAGCCCCGCAAAATCGTGTCGATGGAAAGCTCAATCTGCCGGCCCTTCAAATACACCTCCACAGTCACAGCCCGCAGAAGAAACTGCATTTCTTTGTCATACTCGGAAATAACCGGCTGACCGCCATCCATAAAATAAGGTCCAGCACCCAGAGGGTTCTCCTCAAAATAATCCACAATCCTCTGCCCGATCATCTCCCGGAGAGTCCGGTAGTTCTCATCTCTCACCACCCCGTCTCCGGAGGGTCTTGGATGAAGGAAGTGTTTTTTCACATGAAGCCTGTATGTCATATTGTTGATCCATTCCGGCTTTAGACCACTCTCTGTCCCTTCCTCCACAAGAAAGCCCTGCTGGTAAAGAAGCGGCTCCTCAAACAGGTTTTTCTGTCTTTCCCCGTAGATCCAGATATATCCCTCCAGAAGGTCGTCCAGAACACAGATGGAAACCACACCAAGCACATCTGCGTAGGGATTATCCAGAATCCGGTTCCCTTCAGAAAGGACTGTTCTTCTGTTATCGTATTCCACGGTAATTGGAAAGGGCTGATAAAGCATAAAATGCTGAATACTGCGTACCATCCCCTGAAGTGTAAGCTTAAGTGCATACTTCGGCTTCAGTACCAGCGTAACCTTTGATCCGGAATCCTCTTTTCCGGAAGCTATATATTCCACGGTTCCGGAATTTTCCATCCACTTTGCCGTCACCGCCTCCAGGGAAGCACGGTTCATCACATTCCAGGCTGTGTTGACCGATTTGTCTTTCTTGGATTCGATCAAAATGGCACGGGATACGACGAATGCGGAGAGCAATCCCATCCCATACCGGCTTACCGGTTCAAAATCCAGCTGCTGCTGTGCAAATTCCTCACTGGTATAGTAACTGCTGCCTACCCGTGCGACATAGCGTTCAATGTCCTGGGCATTCATGCCAATGCCATTGTCCTCTATGGTAAGCCTCTGGGAGATCGAACTGTAGGAAATCGTGATCTCAGGCATGTAAGGCTCCCTCATGGAGTTGAGTGCCTTAGCCTCCTCCAATTCCAAAAATTCCGTGCCAAAACTCCATTCCAAAGCCTTCCTCGTGTTGCACGCATCCATGGCGTTTTGGAGCACCGCCTTCAGATAAGCATTGGAATCTTTGTAAAATTCAGGCCCTGTAAGCAATGAAAACAGATTTTGTGCCTCAAACTCTACTTCGCAGCGAATCATAAAGCATCCTCATTTAACAGAACAGCCTGTACCAGAAAACGATTATGGGGTTTTCTTTTCATACAGGTGGAGAGGGTCAGAATGTGGCTGTCCGTCGTGATCTCCAGATCATTCCTCATATTGCCATAGCTGCTGTAATTCTTCAGTATATCCGTCAGATATGCTGCCCGCCCCTGTTCCGTGGTAAAATCATTATTTTTTAATATATGAGTATCATCTGCCAGCCATGCTGCAAAGATCTCATAGACCAAAACCTTGTCCTTTGTATACACATAAATATAAGGGTTATTGGCAAAAAACTCCCCCTTCTCAAAATCGTGAAGGGATGCAAACATCGTCTGATTTCTCATATTATGCCCATAAAGGACAGTATTAAAATCCGTAAAGTCCTTTTGATTCAACTTTTCTGTATAAATACATCCCGGATAGCCCCGGGTTCCATTCATATTATATTTCAGGTAATAGCTGTCGTCTGACGGATGCTGAAGAATCGGGTAATCCACCTGTGTGCCCGGAATACAGATCCACGCATAAATATCCGGATTCACCTGCCCAAGGGCTTCCCAATCCAGATTCTTAACGGGGGGATCGATTCCCAGCTGCGTCAGAGAGTTTTCCTCTGTGCTTTCCGTTTCCTCCGGCACAGGCAGGCTCTCCGATGAGGCCTGTGTCTCTGTCTGTGTCTCTGTCTGTGTTTCCTCCGGCACCTCAATTCTGTTATCATCCAGCTGATCCTGAAGACTGTTTACCTTCTCTGCCAGGCGATCGTACTCTGCCTGTGCCTGCCTCGTAACCATCCAGCTGTGTGCCATCACTCCCACGACCACAAGCAGTGCGATCGAAAGGAGAATCGTCAGAATTTTATAAATATTTATTTTTTTATCCTTAGATATTCTTTTCTTTTTTTCCATGATTCCTTCCCGGTTATCATTGAAACAGAAGGCGGCAGAATGCTCCACCGCCCTCTGTGACAGACCTTGTATGCCTTAATTTGTATCCAGTGAATTAATGACTTCTGGCTTTCTTTCCACAGACGGCAATGCCAAAGGTCAGTGCAAAGACTGCTAAAATCGGCAGAGCCGGCAGGGAAGCGCCGGTCTTAGGTGAGGTTGCAGCCCCGTTCGTGGCCGCACTGCTATTCGTACTGTTCGTTGCAGCACTGCTGGGAGTTCTCTTGCCAGGGGTGCTGTTAGCGGCAGTATTCACATTCTGTCCCGGATAGTTAACCGTAACATTTACCGGATTATTCTGCGTCTGATTATTCGTCTGCGGATTGCTCTGGCTGTTGCTCTGGTTATTATTATTCGGCTGTGAATTGCTCTGGCTGTTATTCAAGGAATCGCCCGTGGTATTATGGCTGTTATTATCCGTATCTGTCACTGTAGAATCCCCATTGCTGCCCTGATTCTTGGACGGATCACTGACTCCGATATTCGAGCTGGCCGGATACTGCACAACCGCAACCGGTGAAAGTGAATACAGAGTTACCGTAACCTTTCCATTGCTTACGGAGGATGGCTTTAAGGTCTCCCATCTGCCATCGGAGAGCCGATGCAGAACGTATACCTGATAGCCGCTCTTTACACTTCCTCCCGGAATTGCCAAGGTGACCTTGATTCCCTTTGTACCGATGGTTCCGTTGATGGAGAGATCGGACATACCAATAATCTCTCCATTGCTGTCAATATTCTTAACGGTATTGTGGGCATTGGATACCACATCTGCAGAAACCTGACTTTTTGTAACCGTATACTGGTTATTATTGGAATCTGTAGCTGTCGCATTCGTGACATTCTCGTTCCACTTTTTGGCCTGCTCATTCAACAGTGTCGATTCATCCGGTGAAGGAAAGCTTGCTGCAAACACGGTGGTTCCCATGGTGAACACCAGAAGCATTGCAGCAACAATTCCTGCAAATCCCTTTTTCATCTCTATCCCCTCCTTTCCCATGTAATCTTCTGCCCCTTAGGGCTGCATACAAAAATCTGTATATATCAAGTGCGCGCGCACTGGATACCGTAAATTATGAAACCGGCCGGTAAAATACATCCATGATGAGTTTTTTCATAGCGTCCTCATCAATATGATACTCCTCATAGGACTGACCGTCTACCGGTTCTCCCAACACCATTTCTCCCGGCACGGTATAAAGCTGATCCTGTGAAAAATCGTAATCCATCAGTTCTGTGATCAGACTGGTAAAATCCACACTGGTCACCAGATAATCGGATATGGAATCGTAAATATCCACAACTCCTGCGGCATTGCCTCCGGAGATCCGCTTCAGCTTGTCCATATATGCGATAATATACTGCTCCTCACGGCGGAGACGCTTGGTAGCACTTCCGAATTTTTTCGTATCCCTGCCCCGAAGATAATAATAAGCCTCTTGTCCACTCAGGGTAACGGTCTCTCCCTTATTGATGTGAATTCCCTGGTCCGGCACGGAAATCGACTGTAGTGCCGTCAGCTCCACACCGCCAATCGCATCATTCATCAACGGAATGCCGCCCATATTCATGGCAAGATACCCGCTGATAGGAATATTTCCAAACATTTTTGACACCGCATCCACAGAACGCATGCAGCTTAACTTCTTTCCATCTCCATAGGCGTGCTGCAGACAGATCTGGCCGTCCATGGTTCCCATACTGTAACCACCTTCATCATATACCTCGATAGGTGTGATTGAATTACGGTTAATGGAGATCACTTTTAGTTTCTGACTCTCAGAATCCACCACCAGCAGGAACATGGCATCTGACTGTCCCCCGCTGATATAATCCTTAGCCGGAGCCACCGGTTCATCCTTATCAATACCCATCATCAGATAGGTGTGGATATTGGTGTTGTAGCGGTAGGCTTTCCCCTCATAGGTCACTGTGCCCTCCTGCCATTTTTCCACCTCTTCTTCCGGCTCCGCCACCGGCTCTGTAGATACAGGTGTCATCTGATTCTCCCCGGCCACTGCCTCGTTGGAATCCTCCTGCTGTCTGGTATTCTGCGCATTTGTCTGCACACCCACAACAATGATCAACACCAGAACCACCGCCATCACTCCCGAAAGAAAATAGAGTGCATTATGAAGCTGCTGTGATGGATCTCTCTGTTTATGTCCCCTCATACATCTTCCTTCTTTTCCCGTCCGTAATAGCTGCCATAATAGCTGCCGTAGTAGCTGCCATAATAGCCGGACTTCTTCATTTTCACCTTATTCAGTACCACGCCGAGAATCCTCACACCGGACACCTCAAGCTGTTTTTTCACATTTTGCAGCATTCTTCCGCTGGCCATTCCCTGGGCAACCACCAGAATTGCGCCGTCACAGTTCTTGGCGATCACCGCCGCATCGATGGCAGCACCGATGGGCGCGCAATCCAGAAGCACATAGTTAAAATGCTCGCTGGCAAATTTCAACAGATCCTGAAAATACTTTTTCTCCAGAATCTCTGTAGGATTCGGAACCGATGGTCCCGCAAATATCATATACATGCCCGGAATTTCCGTGCCGTAAAGCACATCCTCCAGCCTTTTCTGTCCCGACAGGAAATGGGAAAGGCCATATATTTCCGATCCGTCTGTGGGAACCGCCCGAAGCCTTCCGACATATACCGACTTACGCATATCCGTATCGATCAAAAGCACGCGTTTGCCGGATTCTGTCAGGGACCTTGCCAGATCAAGTGTTACCGTACTCTTTCCCTCATTGGGCAGAGCCGAGGTCAAAACCAGTGTACGAATGTCATCTCCACAGAACTGGATATTGGTTTTTAACGCGCGCAGGGATTCCTTCATGGTATAGCTTTGTTTCTTCAGCTTTCCGAATTTCACTGTCTTCATGACGCCTTCACCTGTCCCTTATCACGCTGCTTTCCTTTGTGTCTGCTCTTCCTGTCCGGTTCCTTCCTGCCGGTCTTATGCTCCCCATCATACTCTGTATCCTCCAGCGGAAGCGTACCAAGCACATTGAGCCCCAGCTTCTTTTCCACATCCTCTGCATTCATGATCGTATCGTTAAACAGATAGGAAATCACAATCACAGCAATGGCTAAAACCGCACCAAGGAGTGCGCCGATCACGGTATTTTTCGGAATATTCGGACTGACCGGATTGCCGTCAGAATATCCGTACTGAATCGTGCTTGGGGCGTCCTGATCCATTTTCTCTGCGATAAAGGCCGCACTGACCTTGGCGATCTCATCCGCAATCTTCTTGGCCATCTGGGGATTTTCGTCTCTTACCATAATTCGAAGGACGCGGGAATTCGTAGGATTATCCAGCTCCACTTTATCGGAAAGAGACCCATAAGTCTCATCCAGCTTCAGATTCACAATCACCTGCTCCAATACCGGACGTCCCTTCACAACAACCATATAATCATTGGTAAGGCTGGTTCCCGCCTGAATATCCGCCAGGCTCGTAATGGATGTACTCTTGGAAAGTACGTAAAGCTCCGCTACCGACTCATATTGGGGAACCATCAGGAACCTGCTGATGGAATAGGCAATCACCCCACCCAGAACCAGAGCCAGCAAAATCAGTTTCCAAAAGGACAAAAGCTCCAGACAAAGATCTTTCAGATCTATCTCTATTTCATTGTCGTAGTCAAGTGACTGTGCGTTTTCCATGTATCTCTCCCAGTTTCTTCTTTGTGTTATCTCATAAGATCCGGCGCATTTTCCAAAATTCTGGCCGGGTTGCGCGTCATCAGCCGTTCGGCATAGGACTCTGAATATTTCCTGGCAATTCTCTCATAACACCCTGCCATATGACATGCCCGGCGTTTGATTCCGTGACAGTCCGATGCGACCACATCTGCAAGCTCCTCCTTCAGAAGCTTCCTGCAGAACCGCTTTGCGGTCATGCCGTCAAGTCCCAGCACGGCATCCGCGTTAATCTGGATCCTGCCCCCCAGCTCCCGAAGTCTGCGCACATTCTCCAGATCCTGCGTCATGCAGGCATATCGCTCCACATGGGCCAGCACCGGAATATATCCATGTCTGACCAGAGTCTCCGTCATCTGCTCCAAATAGGACAATTCGCTGTCATGGGAATACTCTGTCAGCACATAACAGGATCCCGCCAGGGTCCGGCAGCGGCCACCCTTAAATGCCTCCACAATACTGCTGTTCACATGATATTCCGTGCCAAGGGCAAGAGCTATCCCGAGCTTCTCCGCATAAGGCTTCAGCAGCATAAAATGCTCCTCAATCTCCTCCTTCGGATAGGCAAACATTCCGTGCCGGTAATGGGGCGTAAGTATCATCGCCTGAATTCCCTGTTCCTTAGCCTCACCCAGCATTGCCACTGACTCTTCAATTGTCCCGGCACCATCATCCACTCCGTAAAGAAGATGGCAGTGAATGTCAACCATGCATAAGCTCCTTCGAAAAACATCAATATCTATTGCAATATTGATTCTATTATACTATATCGGCAATTTTTCTGCAATCATCACCCATCATCTTTCCAAAAGAAAAAAGCGGAAAAATCCGCTTTTAGATCCCGGGCCATTTCTGATCCTTGTCAGACAGTGTCAGAGGGGTTCCGTCCTCCATCGCATACCCATCCGCCGACGGAGTCCCGTTATATTTTCCTGTTACCTGCGGCCAGATGATGCCGATCCCCGGATCATTCCAGGCCAGGCCTCCCTCGTCATTGGGATGCCAGAAATCATTGACCTTATAGCAGAATTCTGCCACATCGGAAAGCACCAGAAAACCATGGGCAAAATTTTCCGGAATCAGAAACTGCTTTTTATTTTCCTCCGACAGCTCCACGCCATACCATTTTCCATAGGTTTTCGACCCCTTTCTTAAATCCACAGCAACATCAAACACGCTGCCCCGTACAGCTCTCACCAGCTTGCACTGTGGGAAATTCTTCTGGAAGTGAAGCCCCCGTAAAACACCTTTGACGGACATGGACTGATTATCCTGTACAAAATTGATGTCAAAGCCGGCCTCCTTCATCTCTCGCTCATTATAGGTCTCCATAAAATATCCGCGCTCATCCCCGTGAACGGCCGGTGTAATCACACATAAGCCCTCGATACCGCCTACATTCTTTTCAACTGTAATCTGTCCCACGATCTATACTCCTTTATCACCTGTTATGATCTAATACCTGACTCTTCCCTCTGCTACCGCCTTAAGATGCTCGCCGTAAGGGCTTTTGCCATAGCGGGTGGCGGATTCTGCCAGCTTTTGTCTGTCGATCCAGCCATTGATGTAGGCAATTTCCTCCGGGGCGGAAATCGTCACGCCCTGCCGGTGCTCAATGGTCTGCACAAACTCTGCCGCTTCAATCAGGCTGTCCATGGTTCCGGTATCCAGCCATGCAAAGCCTCTTCCCAGAAGCTGTACCTTCAGTTTTTCTTCCTTCAGGTAGCGCTCGTTCAGTGTTGTAATCTCCAGCTCCCCGCGGGCGGATGGCTTTACCTTTTTCGCCTCCCCGCTGACGCCTGCCGGATAAAAATACAGCCCCGTCACCGCATAATTGCTCTTGGGAGACTGTGGCTTTTCTTCGATGGAAACTGCTTTTCCGTCCCCGTCAAATTCTACCACGCCAAAACGCTCCGGATCATTGACATAATAGCCGAACACGGTGGCCCGACCGCCTTTTGCATCCTCAGCTGCTGCACGGAGTATTTTTCCGAAACCGTTTCCATAGAAAATATTATCCCCTAACACCATGGCGCAGGCATCTTTGCCGATAAAATCCTCTCCCAGTAAAAAGGCCTGGGCCAGCCCATCCGGAGATGGCTGTACTCTATAGGAAAGATTCAGTCCAAACTGGCTGCCGTCTCCTAAGAGCGCCTCGAAACGAGGGGTATCCTCCGGAGTGGAAATAATCAAAATATCCCTGATTCCCGCCAGCATCAGCGTGGACAGCGGGTAGTAGATCATCGGCTTGTCATACACCGGCAGAAGCTGTTTGCTGGTTACCATGGTAAGAGGATACAGTCTGGTTCCTGCACCTCCGGCTAATACAATTCCCTTCATCTTATGTTTCCTCCTGTAATTGCTTCAGATATCTGGATAAGGCTTCCCTCCAGTCCGGAAGGGGTGTAAACCCGTTCATTACAAGCTTTGTCTTATCCAGCCTGCTGTTAAAGGGGCGTGCAGCCTTCGACAGGCCGTATTCTTTTGTGCTGACCGGAACGACCACCGTATCCAGCCCCGCCTGTCTGTATATTTCCCTGGTAAAATCATACCAGGAGATATATCCTCCCTCATTCGTTGCATGATAGTATCCGTAGCGTTCGGTCTCAATCATATCTGCCAGAAGTCTTGCCAGATCCGGTGTGTAGGTGGGCGTACCAATCTGGTCGTTGACCACACGCACGGATTCATGGTTTTTCGCAAGATTCAGCATTGTACGGACAAAATTCTTCCCGTTTTGCCCAAACACCCATGCAATTCGCACAATAAAATATTTCTCAAGAAGCTGTGAAACCGCAACTTCTCCCTCAAGCTTCGTTTGTCCATACACATTGAGGGGCGCATAAGCCTCGCAGTCCGCCTCCCAGGGCTTCGTCCCCTGTCCGTCAAATACATAGTCTGTACTGATATAGACCATTTTGGCATCGATTCCTGCAACTGCCTTTGCTATATTTTTCGTCCCCTCTCCATTGATCGCGTGTACCTTTTTTTTATTTTCCTCTTCCTCTGCCGCATCCACCGCCGTCCATGCGGCACAGTGGATAACAGCATCCGGCCTGCAGCCGGCAATCGTCTGCTGCACCGCCTTTTCATCGGTAATATCCAGGGACACATAGGAAGCCTCCGAATCACATTCCGGCAGAAGATCCGAACCGATCGTCTCCACCCCGCGGGAGAGCAGTTCTTCCACCACATCATGCCCCAGCTGCCCGGCCACCCCGGTCACAAACACTCTCATGCCATTTCCTTTCTGCCTGCATACATTTTGCGGTAATAATTCTGGTACTCTCCGTTTACGATGTTTTCCCACCAGGGCTTATGATCCAGATACCACTGAATTGTCATCCGGATTCCGTCCTGGAACTTGGTCTCCGGAAGCCAGCCCAGCTCCTGATGTATTTTTGTCGGATCGATCGCATAGCGCATATCATGCCCTTTACGATCCGTCACATGGGTAATGAGAGTCTCCGGTTTTCCAAGATACCGGCAGATCAGCTTCACAATATCAATATTCTTCATCTCATTGTGCCCGCCAATATTGTACACCTCTCCGACCGTTCCTCTGCGGATGATCAGATCGATCGCCTTGCAGTGATCCTCTACATAGAGCCAGTCCCGCACATTCAGCCCCTCACCGTATACCGGGAGCGGCTTATCTGCCAGTGCGTTGGCAATCATGAGGGGAATCAGCTTCTCCGGGAACTGGTAAGGACCATAATTATTAGAGCACCGGCTGATGGTCACAGGAAGTCCGTAGGTTCTGTGGTAGGCCATCACCAGAAGATCCGCGGAGGCCTTGGAGGTACTATAAGGACTCGACGTGTGGATCGGGGTATCCTCATGGAAAAACAGATCCGGCCGGTCCAACGGAAGATCTCCGTATACCTCATCCGTAGAAACCTGATGATAACGCCCGATTCCATACTTACGGCAGGCATCCATCAGCACCGAGGTCCCGATGATATTGGTCTGCAGGAAAATTTCCGGATTCTCAATCGAACGATCCACGTGGGATTCCGCTGCAAAATTGACAATGACATCCGGCTTTTCCTCCTCAAACAGCCGGTATACCCCTTCTCTATCGCAGATATCCAGCTTCACAAAGCGAAAATTCGGCTGGTTTATCACTGGCTCCAGGGTGGAAAGATTTCCTGCATAGGTCAGGGAATCCACGCATACGATACGGTCCTCCTTGTACTTTTCTAATTCATAAAATATAAAATTACTGCCGATAAATCCGGCGCCTCCGGTCACAACGATTGTCACTTTGCTGCCTCCTTATATTTTGCGTTATTTGCATTCCTGTATCTATTATAAAAGGTAACCTAAGGTTACCTTCAAGTATTTTTTATATTTTTATAAAACATCCCACTCTGATTTGTCTGGTATCGGATTTCGTCTCCAAGTTTGCACACATTCGACAGCCGGACACTTCCGCAGTGACACCCGTCCAGGACAGACACTCTCATGATTCCTGCACCTAGTGCGAGTAAATGCCTCCATCCACAGAGTTTATTAGGCACGGGAAATACAAACGCGCTACGCTTGAACGTGTATTTCCCGTGCCCACTGCAGTGTTTGGAGGCATTAACTCGCACACGGTTTGGAATAAATCGAGCGTCTGTCCTGGACGGGTGTCACTGCGGAAGTGTCCGGCTGTCGAATGAACGAGGATTATCAAAGGAGACGAAATCCGATACCAGACAAATCAGAGTGGGATGTTTTTATTTGCAGAGAAACAGCCCGGCATCCTTGGTAATGTGGAAGCCTCCGGCTACCCGGGAATCCACGAATTCCCGGAATTCCTTGTATCGGTCAAGAAGGAGCCGGTTCTGATTACCATGGCAGGAAAGAATATAGGAAATGAGAGGCTCAGATTCTGAGATCTCGATAGCGTCTTCATAGCGCATCATCTGAATATCCGAAAAGAACGGGCTTAGAAGCTCTGCTCCATTTTCAAGGCCGAAGCGTTCATACAAATGTTCTGAAGAAAGGACAATCTGGGGATGAAACTGCTGTACCAGCTCTGTAATTTCCTTCATGTGCCCTTTTCCATAGGTACTGCAGGCAAACCTGCCATCTTTCTTAAGCACTCTGGCGCATTCTCCCAGTACCCGGTCCAGTTCCTCGCAGTAGAACAGGAGATGATTGGCAATCACCAGATCAAAAGATGCGTCCTCAAAGGGAATACTGCTGCAGTCAAAGGCCTGATAGAAAAACCGTTCGTCCTCACCGAGAGCTTCTCTCGCGTCTCTGAGCATTCCCTCCGATTTATCCGACAAGACCACCCGGATATTCTTTGGGAGCCTGTCCCTGTTCTCCGTCCAAAGCGCACCATTGCCGCAGCCCAGTTCCAGAATCCGCATCCCCGGTTTCAGATGATACAGCTCCATCATCCAGGGGAACCAGCCCTTCTGATTTACAGAGAAATCACGGTGCAGCCGGATCCGCGCCGAGATATTGGCAGCATTCCGGTATTGGGCTTTCAGGCTTTTCTCCTCAGCAGTCATATGAATCAGATCCAGCAGACGGCTCCCATCCATCCTGTGCTCCGTGCGAATGGTCTCCATCGTACTGTCTATCGCCTCTGTCATTTCCTGTATCTGCTCCATCCGCTCCTGTAACAGTCTTTTCTGCACACGCATGGATTCCAGAAGGTACTGCTCATCCGCAGATGCCAGTGTCATTTCCTTAATTTCCTCCAGGGAAAATCCCAGGAATTTCAATAGAAGGATCTGCTGAAGCTTTGCCAGATCCGCATCTGTATAGCGTCTTGCTCCGGAGGCGGTACGCTGTGACGGAACCAGAAGGTTCTGTTTATCGTAATACCGGATTGTGCGAAGGGTCACATGGGCCTTTGCCGCAAACTGTCCGGATGTGTAAAATCGCTCTTCCTTCTTGGGCATATCGTTCTTCAACATATTATACACCTTACGTATCTCATCCCACTCTGAATTTTTTTACATCAATGTGAATCTTGTTTAGATTATATTATAAACGAAAAAGAATTGTATATCAAAAAAAGGTAATGTATAAAAAAGTTATGACAGGTGCACGGGAAATCCGCACGCCTGTCATTCACTCTCCAGACTAATTAAGCAACCTTAACAGTTCCCATGAAACCAGCCTTCTTCAGAGCCTTCTTGAATCTCTTCAGCTCTGTTTTGGACATTTTCTTTACCTTAATGGTAATCTTCTTGGTGTCCACACCCTTGAATGCATTGTGGTTAACCTTGATCGGCTTAGCACCCTGTGTGATCTCGATCGTCTTTAAAGACTTACTAGCACCAGAGAATGCGTTTGCACCAAGTGCATTGATTGTGCTTGGAAGCTTGATCGTAGTAGCCTTTGTAGCATTCGCAAATGCCTTAGCATCAATTCTTGTTACAGTGTAGCTTACGCCGTTAACCTTAACGGTAGAAGCAACAGAAACCGTTGCAGCTGTAGTAGCCTTAACTTCATCCAGCTTTGCAACACCCTTAGCTGAAGTAGTTACGGTAGAACCGCCAGTAGCCTGAACTTCCTCCTGCTTTACTGGCTCCTTACCTGCTGCCGGGCTTCCTGCTGCAAATGCAGTTGTTACGCTGCCCAGTACCATTGTTGCGGCCATAGCACCAACAAGAATCTTCTTTACTAACTTGTTCATTGGTAGGTTCCTCCTTTCCCTTTTTATAGTGTATATTGAGTCTTACGGCCAGGCCGTAGAACGACTCCGTGATTCAATGCGCAGAATGCGCTATTTCTGGGCCCCATAGCCATAATAATAATTGGACTTGGATCCGTAATACTTATTGCCGTAATATCCGCCGTATTTCTTCGCATAATATCCACCGGTACCGGTCTTTGCGCGGCTTAAAACAATGCCTACAAGCGGACAGTTGGCACGCTCCAGCTGACGGATAGAATTTCTCACAATGCTCTTGGAGGTCTCCCCTGCACGAACCACCAGAATGGCTCCATCACAGAGAGATCCAATCTTCTCACCATCTGACACCAGATTCAATGGCGGAGAATCGATAAATATGTATCGGTAATATTCTTCCAATTCTTTTAATGTTCTTTCGAATTTATGGCCCTCCAGCAGCATAGACGGATTCACCACATTGTCTACGTTCGGAAGAATATCACCCTTTCCAATGTCTGTCCGAAGGACACAATCCTCTAAAGAGATATCGTTTGCCAGGTAGTAGGACATTCCGAGAATCTTCCCCTTCTCCTGCTCAATCTGATATTTATCCACGGTAACGCTCTTTCTCAAATCCATATCCAGCAGAATGCTTCGGACATTGGCCTCTGCCATCTGTCTCCAGAGCTGCATGGTAACAAAGCTCTTGCCCTCATCCGGCATACTGGAGATCACCATGATTTTCTTCACTTCACTTCCCAGAAAGCTGATGTTTACACGAAGGCGGTTCACCGCTTCCTCAATGGCATAGGGGAGTGTTGGCATATTATTGATTTTAGCTGTATTCTTGGGTATAAATCCTTCCATCATGCTCCCTTTCTCTTCGTGTGTCTGTGCTTACTCTTTGCTTTCTCCTCAGCCTCATCCCCGATCTCAGCCAGGTCGCCCTCAGGAATGACGGTAAACGGCATGATGCCGAATGCCTTCTCTACATCCTCCGCAGTATTTAAACTGTCATCCATGAGCATCCGGGCAATAAAGACTGCCGCGGTAAGAATGAGAAATACCAATGCGCCAAGGATCGTATTTTTGGCGACATTCGGAGAACTTGGATTCTTAGGGACGATTGCATACTCTGCAATATTCGGTGTGGAAGTCTCCATTACCTTCGGTATATAAGTCACTGCCGTATCGGCAAGTTCGTTCACAATCCTCTGTGCCTCCTTCGGATCCTCATCCTCCACAGACACTGCCAGAAGACGGGTATCTCCGATGGTGCTGATCGTCACCTTCTCCAACAGATCCTCATATTCCATATCAAGCCCCAGGTTCTCAATCACCTCTTTGAACACCGGTCGGATTTTGATCAATTCGGAATAGTCCTGAGAGAGGGAGGTTCCCAGATTCAAATCTGACAGATTCAGCACACTCTCACTGGAAGCGGAAACCATGTAGATCTTGGCGGTTGCTGTATACCTAGGCGTAATACAGAAAATGGTAATTGCCGTCGCAAGGACTCCGCCGATCACAAAGGAGAAGATCAGCCACGCAAGTTTTGCCTTCAGAAGATAAAAAATCTCCAGCAAATCAATTTCTGTCTCATCATCCTGCTGTTGTTGTATCAGTTCTGTTTCCTGTTTCATCTTCGTTATTCCCCATCCTCTTGTTCTTTCTGGTATACGAGTGGGTAGAGTCCGCACATAGTGGAATCAAGCGAACCCTCGTCCATGTAAAATTCCCAGTGTTTTTCTCCATCGCCGAGCTTTTCCCCGAGCTTGGAGGTTCCATCTATCGTAAATGTACCTTTATTGGTATATCCCTTCATATTCTTGAGCATCTGCGAGAGTTCATTGATATTGATGTCCTCTGTCGCATAGGGATGGAGCCGGTCGTACAGTTCAATGGTAAAGTTGGTATCAACCGCCTTCTGCTTCATCTTGTCCATAAAACCGTCCATAAACAGCTTCTGTCTGCGCATACGTTCACTGTTCCGGTCATCTTCAAGTCCCATTCGGGTATGAAGAAGTGCTTCTGCCTGTTCATCCGTCAGCGTCAGGGTTGCCCCTTTCTTCATCAGAGGATCAATCTCTGTCATGTTCTCCGAAAAGGTAATGGTCACCCCGTCCACAGCCTCGTTTAACAGCGGCATTGCCTCCATCTGTAAGGAATAATAACCATCGATTGGGAGACCTCCCAGCATATTGGAAACTGCCTGAACCGTGTTCTCACAGCTTGCTTTCTTATCCTTGCCGTACCAATGGGCGGTGCACAGCTGCTCCTCAGCGCTGGCATAGCTGGTCCCGTCATCCTGCAGGATGGGAACATCGGTGATGGTATCCCTGTTCAATTGAAGTATGCCATAACTCTTCTCTTCATCATCCACCATGACAAGCATCAGGGTATCTGCCATGGATCCCTGATATTCATCCCCAATGGCATCCTCGTTGCCACTGGCATCCGTTCCCATAAGAAGATAGGTTTTCACCGGATGGCTGAACACATAGGTCCGGCTTCCCAGTGTAACCTCCGGGGTATCCTCCGGAAACTCGATCCATTTCTGGGTCTCTGTACCGGCTGCCGCTTCAGCAGCCTTGGCATCCTTCACATCCATATATCGTATCAGAAAGAAAATGGCAACAATCAGCGCCGCTGCCAGCAGGATCTCTGTCACTGCATGAACAGCTTTTCTGTTATCTTTCATTCAATACCTCCTCGGCTAGTTCATCACTCTTCGTTATGTATTCGCTGCCGGCCTTGGAAGCTATGACCTCCCGGCCTGCTGCAAGATTCGGCTTTCGTGTATCCATATTGTGGCAGTCGCTGCCCATTAGAATTGTATCTACATTCTTAAGCAGCTTTACCGCCTGACGGCGCTTCTTCCAATTCAGGAACACCCCGGCATTCATCTGTACCAGAACTCCCAGCTTCAGGATCCGGTTCCAGTTGTCCAAATCCCTCTGAAATGGCTGAAACCGCTCCAGATGGGCCAGTATCACCGTCAAGTGCTGGGTCTGAACCAGCTTCTTCACATCCTCATACATGGAGCTTGTCCACTGACGGAATGGCATCTCCAGAAGCAGCGTCTGCGTACCCTCGATACAGAGCTTCGGAATCATTGAAGCATTCCCCATGCCCTCAAAATAGTACACCTCAGCACCCAGAAGAATCGGAATCTGCTCTGTCTCCCTGCTATAGGAGCGCATCAGCTTCTCGTAGCTCTCCTGTCTGCGGTCAAGAAATTTCTGTATGGAATCCTGTTTTGCGTAAAAGTGCGGCGTTGCTATGATCTTGTCAACCCTCTGGTCTTTTTCCGCTGCAAGCATCTCCAGGGACATTCCCACATCCTGGCTTCCGTCATCTATTCCCGGCAGAATATGCGTATGAAAATCAACCATTTTAATCCCCCACTTTCTCATTAGGCATTATAATTCGTATTCCTTTACGTGTCAACTTCCCTCATATTTTTTCTCTGATTTTACTTAATTCCCCATATTTCGCACTTTTATTTTAGTAATTTCTACGCTAAAAAAGGCTTCGGGACTTGTATCCCGAAGCCTTCCTGGTATTCTTTTCGTCTCTCTGTCCCGATTAGCAAACACCCTGCGCTAACATAGCATTTACAACCTTCTCAAAGCCGGCAATATTTGCACCTGCAACATAATCGCCTTCTTTGCCGTAACGCTTCGCAGCATCATCAATATTGTGGAAGATGTTCACCATAATGTTCTGGAGCTTTGCATCAACCTCCTCGAAGGTCCAGCTCAATCTCTCAGAGTTCTGGGACATCTCAAGAGCGGAGGTTGCAACACCGCCGGCATTTGCAGCCTTGCCGCCGACAAACCATACACCGTTCTCCTGGAGATACTTGGTTGCATCTAATGTGGTAGGCATATTGGCACCCTCACATACAGCCTTGCAGCCGTTTGCAACAAGCTGCTTCGCATCGTCGATGAGAAGTTCGTTCTGGGTTGCGCACGGAAGTGCGATATCACACTTGATCTGCCATACACCGCGTCCCTCATGATACTCTGCGCTCTTTCTTGCTGCCGCATACTCGGTAAGACGTGCTCTCTTAACCTCTTTAACCTCCTTAAGAAGATCAACATCAATTCCTTCCGGATCATAGATCCATCCGGTAGAATCAGAACAGGTAACCACCTTCGCACCCATCTGATGTGCTTTCTGAATTGCATAGATTGCTACGTTTCCTGCACCGGATACACAGATGGTCTTGCCCTCCATAGACTCGCCGTGGCACTTCATAAGCTCCTGAGTCAGATATAAGAGACCGTATCCGGTTGCCTCTGTACGTGCAAGAGATCCGCCGTAGGTAAGTCCCTTTCCGGTAAGTACACCCTCAAAGCTTCCACGGATTCTCTTATACTGGCCAAACATGTAACCGATTTCTCTTGCGCCGGTTCCGATATCGCCGGCCGGTACATCCACATCAGCACCGATGTACTTGGAAAGCTCTGTCATAAAGCTCTGACAGAATGCCATGATTTCTCTGTCAGACTTGCCCTTCGGATCAAAGTCTGATCCACCCTTGCCGCCACCGATCGGAAGACCGGTCAGTGAATTCTTGAAGATCTGCTCAAAGCCTAAGAACTTGATAATTCCAAGGTTTACGGAAGGATGTAAACGAAGACCTCCCTTGTAAGGTCCGATTGCATTGTTAAACTGTACACGGAAGCCTCTGTTCACCTGAACCTGACCCTTATCGTCTACCCATGGCACACGGAACATCAGCTGACGATCCGGCTCGGTAATGCGCTCTAAGATGGCTTCCTTTCTGTATAATTCCTCATTTGCATCGATCACCGGACGGAGGGAATCCAAAACCTCCTCTGCTGCCTGTAAAAATTCCGGCTCAGACGCATTCTTTTTCTTTAAATTCTCAAGTACTTCATCAACATAACCCATTGCTTTCTTCTCCTATCTTATAATTTGATTATACTTTTGGTTTATGAAATCTATACACCAACGAATATATTTTAATCGAAAATGAAGGATTTCGCAATATCAATTTCATTATTTTTCCATTTTTCATAATTCTTTTTAGTTACTTTTTGTAAATTTGCAACAATGTGGGAGAAAAATTTCATTTTCTCCCGCCTGTATATTCTTATATTTAAGTATATTCTTAGAACTTTTTAATCATTTTTCTTTTTCTCTAAGGTGGTTTCCACACTCGGAATTCTGGACCAGTCTACAAATTCGGACTCCTCATCGGTATCATAATAATTCAGATGGAAATAGTCTACAAGCTTTGCAAGTGCGTAGATCAGTACCTCTGTCTCCTGCTCATTCATTTCGGCTGCAATATTTTTGATCATCTGCCGGTGAAACTGCTCATGATGGTAATAAGCACTCCGTCCACGGTCCGTCAACCGGACCTTAACCACCCGCTTATCCTCCGTGCTTCGTTCTCTGATCACATACCCCTTGTCACAGAGTGACTCCATTGCTTTCGTCAGAGTCCCCGTGGTGACAGACATCAGGCTTGCCACCGTTTTCATGTTCCGTGGCTCCTCGATTCCAACGGCCTCAATAATATGCATATCATTACAGGTAATATCGGAAAATTCTTCGGTTATCAGGCATCTGGACTCAATTTCCAGAATATCCTTAAACAGCTTCACAAGAAGCTCATTTAACGTTTCTTCCAGGGTCATGCCTTCTATCCTCCTACCACTCCAGCACGCATGCGCCCCAGGTAAGTCCGGCGCCAAAGCCTGCCATTACGATCTTATCTCCCTCTTTGATCAGGCCCTCTCTAACAACCTTATCAAGCAGAATCGGCACGCTTGCCGCTGAAACATTTCCGCATTCCTCGAGATTCGTTGGAAACTTGTCCATTGGCTGGCCCAGACGTTTTGCCACGGATTCAATAATTCTGAGATTCGCCTGATGCAAAAGGAAATATTTCACATCGTCCACCGGCATCTTCGCCTGCTCAAGTGCCTCGCTGACAGCGTGGGGTACTGTTCGCACAGCAAACTTGTACACCTCAGGGCCATCCATCTTCGTAAAAGAATAATTCTGTGCTCCAAGCTGCCGATAAAGATTATTTACCGGCCGGTTTTCGCATTTTAAAGCCATTCCACCGGCTCCGTCAGAGCCCTGTACCATCGATAGAAGCTGGTTTCCCTCAGCACTCACAACTGCTGCACCTGCGCCATCGCCAAAGAGGACGCAGGTACTTCTGTCACCCCAGTCCACCATCTTGGAAAGTACCTCTGCCCCGATAATCAGCGCATTGTGAAAACGTCCTGTGGAAAAATAACCATCCGCAGTGCCCAGAGCAAACAGAAAACCTGAACAACCTGCACTGATGTCAAAGGCCGCTGCCCGCCTTGCGCCGATTGCTGCCTGTACCTCACAGGCCAGCGTCGGAAAGAGATAATCCGGTGATACGGTAGCTGCAATGATCAGATCCAGCTCATCAATGGAAATTTTCGCCTCTTCCAGCGCTTTTTTTGCAGCATCTACCGCAAGGGAGGTGGTAGTCTCCTCCTCAGCAATATGCCTGGTGCAGATTCCTGTACGGGTACGAATCCATTCATCGGAGGTATCCATCACCTGTGCCAGATCATCATTGCTTACAACATGATTCGGAAGTGCACTTCCGGTTCCTAATATCTTCATAAAATTCTCCTTTAAAAAGCACGGAAGCGATCATATCTTTCCCGGGCAAGCTGTTCTCCGCTCTTGCCATTCTGTGCCCGTAAGAATTCCTTCATATGCCCTTTCATATAATTTGCAATGGAGGAAAGCGCATCCTCATCGGCTCCGCCATACTCCGGAATAATATCCTCAACTACATGAAGCTCTTTCAGATCCTGTGCGGTAATCTTCATGACGCCCGCAGCCTCCTTCGCACGTTTGCCATCCTTCCAGAGAATCGAGGCAAAGCCCTCCGGAGAAAGAATCGAATAGGTTGCATTCTCCATCATCCAGACTTCATTTCCAACCGCCAGGGCAAGAGCTCCGCCACTGCCGCCCTCACCAATCATCAGGCATAAAATCGGCACCTTAATTCCGGACATTTCATAGAGATTACGCGCAATAGCCTCTCCCTGCCCGTTTTCCTCTGCCTCGGTTCCCGGATATGCACCTGAGGTATTGACAAAGGTGATGATCGGGCGTCCAAATTTCTCCGCCTGCTTCATAAGCCTTAGAGCCTTACGATAGCCCTCCGGCGACGGCATTCCATAATTGCGGAATGCACAGTCCTTTAAATCCTTCCCCTTATGAACGCCGATCACCGTCACCGGCTGTCCATCCAGGTATGCAATTCCGCCTACAATAGCAGGATCATCTCTGAAATAACGGTCTCCGTGGAGTTCCATAAAATCATCAAAGATCGCATCCATGTAATCCACCGAAGCCAGACGGTTCATCTGGCGGGCTGCCGTTACCTTATCCCATGCATCCATCGGCTTCGACTTCGCAGTCCTCTCCTTCATCAGCTCTGTCGGCTCATAACGGTCATCATCATGAAGCGGATCAAAATTTGCAAATCCCTCCATCGGCTTATGCATTTTCAGGATGCGGTAAAGGGTCATCTTAAGATTATCACGCTCTACGATCGCATCCACAAAGCCATGCTCCAGCTGGAATTCTGCCCGCTGAAAGCCCTCCGGCAGCTTCTGCCCGATGGTGTTCTCGATGACCCGGGCTCCGGCAAAACCGATCAGTGCCCCCGGTTCTGCAAGAATGATGTCTCCCAGCATGGCAAAGCTGGCCGTCACACCACCGGTGGTGGGATCCGTCAGAACCGGCACATAGAGAAGGCCGGCATCGGAGTGCCGCTTTAAAGCCGCGGAGGTTTTCTCCATCTGCATCAGAGAAATAATTCCCTCCTGCATTCTCGCTCCTCCGGAGCAGCAGAACAGGATCACCGGAAGCTTAAGCTCCGTGGCCCGCTCTACCGCGCGGGTAATCCGTTCGCCAACCACGTGTCCCATACTTCCCATCATAAATCTTGCATCAATCACGCCAAGCACGGTCTCTTCTCCGTAGACCCTGCACCTGCCCACGGTAACGCCTTCCTTTAAGCCCGTCTTCTCCTGTGTTGCAGCCACCTTGTCCTCATACTCCGGAAAATGCAGTGGATTTTCCGTGGAAAGTTCCTCAAACCACGGCTCGAAGCTTCCTGTGTCTGCCACCATCCTGATTCTGTTTTTCACGCGAACGCGAAAATAGTAGCCACACTCATAACAGACATACTTATTCTTTACAACGCGCTTCTTGTCGAGCTCTCTCTTACACTTTTTGCAGACGATTGTCTCAACCGGCTCCGGCACCGGCTGGTTTGCGGCCGCCTCATTTCCAGCCTTCCGTTCCGCGGCTTCCTTCAGCGTCTCATCAGCCTCCTGCGTTTCCTCTTCTCTATTGCTTAATGTAATATATTTCTTGAATAACATGCTTTACGTTCCTCTTTTCCTCTATCCGATCGCAAATGTCAGTTCCGCCGAGCAGGCAAGCTTCCCATCCACACGGGCTACGGCCTTTCCGATTCCAATGGGGCCCTTTACCTTGATAATCTCAGTCTCCAGAATCAACGTATCTCCCGGAAGAACCTTCTTCTTGAACTTTGCCTTGTCAATACCGGCAAAATACGCGGTCTTGCCCTTCCACTCCGGCTGGGAGAGAATCGCAACAGCTCCCGTCTGGGCCAGTGCCTCAATGATTAATACTCCCGGCATCACCGGATTTCCCGGAAAATGTCCCGCGAAATAAGGCTCATCAAAAGTCACATTCTTCTTTGCCACAACGCGCACGCCCGGCTCCAGTTCCTCCACGGTATCAATCAAAAGAAACGGATGGCGGTGAGGCAGAATTTCCATAATTTCCTGTGTTGTCATAATACTCATGGCTTTTACTCCTCGAATTTCCGAATCAGAATACTTGCGTTATGTCCTCCAAATCCCAGGGAGTTGGACAGGGCAAAAGGAACATCCTCCTGATACGCCTGCTTGCAGTAGTTGAGATCCATCTCCTCATCCGGTGTCTCAAGGCCAACCGTTCTGTGGATATAGCCCTCTTCCATTTCCTTCACACAGGTAACAAACTCCACCGCTCCTGCGGCTCCCAGAAGGTGTCCGATCATGGACTTTGTAGAGTTAATCTTCAGATTCTCTGCATGATCGCCAAAGGCCAGCTTGATCGCTCTGGTCTCGAAGAGATCATTATGATGGGTTGCGGTTCCGTGGGCATTAATATATGTAATTTCAGAAGGCTGTACCCCTGCGTCATTCATGGCATTGGTCATGGCGCGGGCAGCACCTGCCCCATCCTCTAACGGAGAGGTAATGTGATATGCATCTGCGGAGCAGCCATAACCCACAACCTCAGCATAAATCTTTGCGCCTCTCTTCTTCGCATGCTCCAATTCCTCCAGCACCACAATACCGGCACCCTCTCCCAAGACAAAACCGCTTCGATTTTTGTCAAAAGGAAGAGAACATTTTGTCGGGTCATCTACCGTAGAAAGAGCGGTAAGCGCTGCAAATCCGCCGATTCCTGTGGCACAGACAGCTGCCTCCGTACCTCCGGCAACCATCACATCAGCCTCTCCGTATTGGATATCCCGGAAGGCATCGCCAATATTGTTGGTTCCTGTGGCACAGGCAGTCACATCATTGGTGCACTTTCCCTGAAGTCCAAACTGAATAGACACATTTCCTGCTGCCATATTGGAAATCATCAGAGGAACAAACAAAGGATTCATTCTGCCCGGTCCCTTTGCCAGCATCTTTTCATATTCCTTTTCCCATGCACCAAGGCTTCCTACACCGCAGCCGATGGCTGTTCCCACTCGGTACGGATCCTCCTTTGTCATATCAAGTCCTGCATCCTCGATGGCTTCCCTGGCTGCAGCCACTGCATACTGGGAAAAGAGCTCCATTCTCTTTGCTGCCTTGAAATCCATATAGTCTTTGCCCACAAAGCCTTTTACCTCAGCCGCAATGTGTACCTTAAAACCAGTGGAATCGAATTTGGTGATCTCTGCAAAGCCGATTTTTTCCTCTTTGACGCTCTTCCAGAATTCCGGGACCCCAAGTCCGATCGGTGTGATGGCACCGAGTCCTGTTACAACAACTCTTCTACTCATAGCTTACCCTTTCTTTTCTTATATAGCCATGCCTCCGTCTACGGAGAGCACCTGTCCTGTAATATAATCAGCTGCCGGCGATGCCAGAAATGCCACCGCCTTTGCGATATCCTCTGCCTGTCCGGTTCTTCCCAGAGGAATCTGTGCGAGAAGCCCTTCCTTCACACTGTCGGAGAGCACCTCTGTCATCTCCGTTTCCACGAATCCCGGAGCCACCGCATTGACATTGATGCCACGGCTTGCCAGTTCTCTTGCCACTGCCTTTGTGAGGCCGATGACCCCCGCCTTGCTGGCAGAGTAATTGGACTGTCCTGCATTTCCGAGGATTCCGGATACAGAGGAAATATTGACGATTTTTCCGGATCGCTGTTTTAAGAAATACCGTGACATATGGCGGATGGTGTTAAAGGTTCCCTTCAGATTGGTGTTTATCACCGCATCAAAATCCTCTTCCTTCATCCGCATCAGCAGGTCATCTCTTGTAATTCCTGCATTGTTCACCAGAATATCAATATGCTTATATTCTTTGATGAGGGCATCAATCATTCCCTTACATGCCTCAAAATCAGATATATTGCACTGATATGCCACAGCAGCTCCGCCTGCTTCCCTGATCTCACCCACAGTCTGCTCTGCCGCAGCCTGTGAACCATTATAATTAACAATGACAAAAGCACCGTTTGCCGCAAGTTCTAGTGCTATAGCCTTGCCGATACCTCTTCCCGCGCCTGTTACAAGGGCATTTTTACCGGTTAACATACTTTTCAAAATCCTCCATCTTATCAATACTATAGGTTGTGATCTCTCTGTTGATCTTTTTCATAAAGCCACAGAGGGTATGTCCTGGTCCAATCTCCACAAACTCATCTGCGCCGTCTGCAATCAGACGTTCCACACTCTGCTGCCAGCGGACGGAGGAAGATACCTGTCGAACCAGATAATCCTTTACCTCTGCAGGATCCTTCACATACTCTGCGGTCACATTGGTAAGATACGGGATGGTAATCGGATGAATCTCCACATTCAAAAGGGCCTCCCCAAGCTGTTTCCCGGCACCGGTCAAAAGCTTCGAATGGAACGGGCCGCTAACCTTGAGCGGTACCACGCGCTTTGCACCGGCATCCTTACATTTTACACCGGCCTCTTCCACTGCTGCCGCTGCCCCTGTGATCACAATCTGTCCCGGGCAGTTATAATTTGCAACAGAGACGATGGTATCCGCTTCCCCTGCGGCTTCACGTGCAGCCTGCACCTCTTCACAGATCTTTGCGATGGTATCTGCATCCATTCCCAGAACGGCTGACATGGCTCCTCCCGCAGGATATGCCTCCTGCATATAAATTCCACGCTTTCTGACGACTGCAAAGGCATCCTTCATCGTCATGGCAGAGGATGCAATTAACGCTCCATACTCGCCAAGACTCAATCCTGCCGTTGCATCACAGTCAATCCCCTGTGCCTTCAGAGCCGCATAAATAGCGGCCTCTGTGGCCAGCATACAGATTTGTGTATACTCTGTGATGTTTAACTTGTCATTCTCCTCGAAGCAAAGGGCTGCAACATCCAGCCCGCTGGCCTCACTTGCCAGGTCGTATACCTTTTTTGCCTCCGGCATGGTATCGTAGAACTCCTTACCCATGCCGATATACTGGGATCCCTGTCCCGGGAACATAAATACTCTCTTCATCGTCTCCTGCAACTCCTTGTAACCAATTATTTCCCTAATAATTTCGACGCATCCGTCATGATTTCATTGATAATCTCGGCACAGGTCTCTTCCTTTTTCACAAGTCCTGCCGACTGCCCCGCCATGACACTTCCGTACATGACATCACCCTCAACAACTGCCTTTCGTAATGCACCAAGGGTCATCTGCTCCAGTTCCTCAAGGCTTGCGCCCTCTTTTTCTTTCTTGATGTACTCACGGGTCATCTTGTTGCGAATCACGCGGATCGGATGTCCCGTTGACATTCCGGTTACCTCTGAATCAATATCCTTGGCCTTGATTACTCTTTCTTTATAATTTTCATGAACGGTGGATTCCTTCGCCACAACAAAACGGGTTCCCATCTGGACAGCCTCTGCTCCCAGCATCACTGCCGCTGCAAAGCCTCTTCCGTCTGCAATACCGCCTGCGGCAATCACCGGTACGGAAACGGCATCTACCACCTGTGGCACCAATGTCATGGTAGTCTGTGCGCCGATATGTCCTCCGGACTCCATGCCCTCTGCGATCACGGCATCTGCGCCGCCTCGTTCCATCAGCCTGGCAAGAGCCACGCTGGCCACTACCGGAATCACACGAATTCCCGCCTCTTTCCACATCTGCATGTATTTTGCCGGATTGCCGGCACCAGTCGTCACAACCTTAATCTTCTCCTCCGCAATGACCTTCGCGATCTCATCCGCCTCCGGATTCATCAGCATCAGGTTCACGCCAAAGGGCTTGTCCGTCTCCTTCTTGGCTGCCTGAATCTGTTCCCGCACCCAGGATGCCGGCGCTCCGCCTGCCCCGATAATGCCGAGACCGCCAGCGTTTGATACGGCGCTGGCGAGTTCATGGGTGGCAACCCAGGCCATTCCGCCCTGGATCACCGGATATGTAATTCCAAGAAGTTCTGTCACTCTTGTTTTCATGAATTATTCCTCTACACCCTTATTCTTCAGATAATCAATTACATCCTGCACGGTCAGAAGTTTCTCAAGATCCTCAGAAGGGATCTCCACCCCGTACTCCTCCTCCAGTGCCATTACAAGTTCAAAAAGGTCTAAGGAATCTGCGTCCAGATCCTCCTTGAATCTGGATTCTGCCTCAACACTTGCGACATCCACTCCAAGCTGCTCTGCAATCATTTCTTTCATCTTCTCTAACATGGTCATATCTCCTTTTTCTTTTCTTTTTTCGTAACTGTTTTTCAGATAGTTTGATTGTCAAACTTTTTTGCAAAACACAGTATATTTCTAAATAGTTTGATTGTCAAGATATTTTTTCCACAAAAATACGCCGCATCTGTTTTCACAGATACGGCGCGATTTCCAATTCATATGTAATCCGCTTTATTCCAGTACAAGACGCATGCAGCCATACATTCCGGCATCATTGCCCAGGGAAGCCAGCTCAAATCTGGTTTCACGGCAGGCGTGGAAAGAGGTCTCCACAAAATGCTTCTGAATGGTATCGATCAGAATCTGTCCCGCCTTGGAAACTCCCCCACCGATCACGATTACTTCCGGATTTACCACACAGGCCACATTGGAAAGAGCACTTCCTAAAATTTCTCCCAGGTCGTCCACAAGCTGAAGAGCCACGGTATCTCCTGCCTTGGCCTCATCAAAGATATCCTTAGCGGTCAGGTCGCTGAATTTCCGAAGGCTCGTCTCATCGTTGGACTTAGCCAGTTTTCGCTTAGCCATCCTGACTATGCCGGTGGCAGAGGTGTACTGCTCCAGACATCCATACTGGCCGCAGTTACAAGGCTCAATCTCATCGTTGTTCACAGTAATGTGACCGATCTCACCGCCGGCTCCGTTAAACCCTGCTACAATATGACCATCCACGATGATTCCACCGCCGACGCCGGTGCCCAGGGTTACCATGATGACATCGGAACACCCCATGGCGCCGCCCTTCCACATCTCCCCGAGAGCTGCCACATTGGCATCATTGCCTACCTTGACCTTAAGTCCGGTCAGACTTCCAAGCTCTTCGGCCACATTAAATACACCCCATCCAAGATTCACGCAGGAATTGACCACGCCATCGCTCCTGACGGGACCCGGCACGCCGATTCCGACGCCCTCCACCTCGGACTTGCTGATTCCCTCCTGTGCAAGCTTATTGTCAATCGCATGAGCGATATCCGGCAGGATCTCCCTGCCATGTTCCTGTGTATTGGTGCGGATCTCCCACTTGTCGATCAGTCTTCCGTCCGTCTCAAAAAAACCCATCTTGACGGTGGTTCCTCCCACATCCACTCCAAAACCATATTTTTTCATACTGCGCTCCTCCTTGTATTTTTATTCCTGTACAGTATCATTGCCCTCCGGCACCTCAGGGGTGTCATCCGGACTGTCCTGTTCATTGTCATCCTCGTTTGCAGGCGGCGTCTGCTGCTCCTGGTTGTCGCCGCCGGTATCACCACCGGTATTGTCCTCGCCGCCGGTATCCGTATCCTCCCCATTGTCATCCCCGGCAGGAGTCTGTTCTTCTCCCGGATCCTGGACAGGTTCCTCTTCCTGCGGTTCTTCCTCCGCCGGCTTTTCATCGGTCTTATTTTCTTCCCGCTTCTTATCGTGCTCCTCCTGCTCCTTTTTCTGCTCATTCACAAAATCATCAGACATATGAGCGTAAGGCAGGAAATCCATCGGTGCAAGATTCTCGTGGACTGCCGACATATAATTTTTCCAGATCTGGCCCGGGAATGTGCTTCCACTCAGGTTACTGATTGCTTTCGGGTAATCACAGCCCACCCAGACACTTGTCGTATAATATCTTGTATAACCTACAAACCAGCCATCCTTATGATCGTTGGTGGTTCCGGTCTTACCCGCACAAGGCATATTGGACAGACGAAGGGAACTGCCTGTACCGTTTTTCATAACAGTTGTCAACACATCCGTCATGGTACGAGCCGCATCGGTGTCGTAGATTGATACCTCCGTCATATCCGAAGCATAGACCACATTTTCATCCTGGTCGATGATGGATTTGACACAATTCGGCCGTCGGTACATGCCATCATTCTCCAATGTCGCATAGGCGCTTGCCATCTCGAGAGGGGATACTCCCTTGGTAAAACCACCCAGTGAAGTTGCAAGATTATAATCATTCTTGGAGATGGCACTGAAATTCATGTTTTTCAGATACTGAAGTCCCACCTCCGGCGTCAGCTCCTCATAAAGCTGCCATGCCACCGTATTCAAGGAATGGGCTACCGCATAACGAAGCGGAACTTTGCCCGCATATGTATTGCTCGCATTGGAAGGTCCCCCCTCAAACTTATGGTCATCCACAATGGTATCCGGCTCATAGCCCCTCTCAAACTGTGGCGTATATACAATCAAAGGTTTGATGGAGCTTCCCGGCTGTCTGTGGCTCTGGAAGGCGCGGTTTAGGGTGTAAGAGGTAAAATCCTGATCCCTGCCTCCCACGATGGCCACCACATATCCGGTGCTGTTATCGATGCAGACGGCTGCGCCCTGCATCTTATACATACCATCCTCTCCCTTTTCCGTAAAACCGGCCAAGGTGTCGTCTACGGCCGATTGAAGCTGCTTCTGCTTCTCCATATCGATGGAGGTATAGATCTTGTAGCCCCCGGAATACAGCTTTTTCTGGCAGGCATCATAGAGTTCATCATACTCCTCATCGTAGGTCTTCTCTTCTTCCTCCGTGTCAAAGTAGTACTTGAACTGGAATCCCTCCTGTTCCATCAGCGCTCTTGTGGCACAGAAATAAGCGTAGGTGTCAATATAATTATTGACAAGTTCCGTCTTCTCCTTCTTTGGCCGTTTCAGCGTGATTTCCTCTTTTACCGCTTCGTAATACTGCTCCTGGGTAATCTTGCCGTCATCCAGCATATTCTGGAGGATCAGATCCCGCCGCTTGATGGTATTCTCCGGATTCGTAACCGGATCATAATAAGACGGCCGGTTCGGAATCGCACATAGAAAAGCGATCTGGGACAGATCAAGATCCTTTAATTCACAGTTAAAGTAACCGTGACAGGCTGCATCCACACCATAGTATCCATTGGAGAAATAGACGTTATTCAGGTAAAATTCCAGAATCTTTTCCTTGCTGTATCGTTTTTCCAGCTCCATAGCAAGAAACATCTGCTTGAGCTTATACTGCCAGGTGCGGCTGGGCTCCATATACATCAGCTTGGCAAGCTGCATGGTAATCGTACTTCCTCCCCCCGTAATACGGCCCGCCTGCAGCCTTGCCTTGATCACGCGGATTACCGCCTTGAAATCCACACCGTTATGGCGATAAAATTTCTTATCCTCAATACTGATAAACGCGGTAACGAAATCCTTCGGGATATCCTCGTATTTCACATATTGAGCGTCCTTGGACCCTTTTCGCTCCGAGATCAGCTTTCCATCTGTATCATAGACCGAGCAGGTCTGAGAAGGGATGAACAGCGTCTCATCCGAATCCGCTACCTCCTGAACAGCCTCCCTCTTCAACTGCTGCACCTCATCGGCATAGCCGCCAAAATAGTAGTATCCAAAGCAGGCCAGCACTACCAGCATCAGAAAAATCTGAAGCTTGATCATAAACCAGAAAAACCGGTGCTGCTTTTTTTTCTTTTTCTTTTTCTTATTATTTTCTGCCATATACTCTCCTTCATGCACAGGGCTGTTGATAAGAAATGCCCATGATGTATTTTATCCCTTTTAGAGGGTATATGCAAATGAACTTTTTCTTAAAATTGCATTCTTTCCGTTACTGCTCCATCGTCCTTCCAAGAAAATTCGATGCTGCCGCCGCGAGAAGCTTAAAGGTTTCAAGGGGACCGCTTTCTCCTATTTTCTCAAGTATCACCACTGCGCCCTGACAATCCCCGTTGCAGACAATGCTGGACACGACTGCCCCCTTATAATCCAGGCGCTGCTCCTTTGCCGTTATGGGAAGCATTCCATTCTCCTCGGTAACCGCAAAGGTCCCCCTCTTTTCGATCAGAGCCTGCATCTGTGAGCTGAGCTGCTGGCCCTCCACATCCTTTTTTCCGCTTCCGGCTGCCGCGATCACATCATCCCGGTCCGTAATGCACACAAGAGAGGAAACGGTCTGAGACAAAGCCTGTGCATAGGAGGACGCAAACTCCCCCAGTTCCCCAACAGGAGAATATTTTTTGAGAAGGATCTCCCCCTCTCTGTTGGTATAGATCTCAAGGGGGTCGCCCTCCCTGATGCGCAGGGTCCGGCGAATTTCCTTCGGCACAACGATCCGGCCTAGATCATCGATTCTCCGCACAATTCCTGTTGCTTTCACATTCATTTACTCCTTTTCGTCATTGGATTTAAGCTTAGTATGTGAAAACAGTTTTATTTTATGCAGTTATTATTCCAGATTTTCCAAAATCCAGTTGTTTTTGCCACTTTCCTTAACATGGTACAGTCGCTCATCCGCTTCCCTGATCAGGACATCCTTTGGCGGTTTTCCTTTCGCATATACCGCACCGAGGCTGATGGACAGATGCTTGTTCTTTTCTTCCCAGAGCATATCCCGATCCATCGCCTTTACCAGACGGTTCAGACGCCTTGCCGCCTCATCCTTTGTCACATCTTTCATGCAGAGAATGAACTCATCCCCTCCAAAACGGCTGACAATACAGTTCTTGGGAAAATTTTCCTTCAGGCAGTCCGCCAGGATCACAAGGGCGCGGTCTCCTCCCGCGTGCCCCAGTTCGTCATTGACTCCCTTGAAATTGTCAATATCCATCATTGCGAAGACAACGTGATCTTTTACCTCCAGTGCATCAAAGTGCCCGTTAAAACCATCCCTGTTATACAGACCGGTCAACGGATCCGTCTGGGCCCGCTCAAGCATCCGCTCCTGCTCTAAAACCTCCTTCTGTGCACTGACAAACTTACCGATCAAATGGGTATTCACGCCCCACTCATCCTTCACCGCGTACACAATCAGACGATACCACTCCTCAGTACCGTCATCAAAGTGAATCCGGAACGGCTCAGAGGTATTCTGCCCATTCTTGACGATGTCCTCCAGCACCTCCATCATCCTGTGGATTCCACTGTCTTTCCCGGAAAGCTCCGACACCTCTACATCTCCCTCAATCCCAAACCTTTCTTTGAATTTCGGGTCAAAGTGCATCCGCTTCCTTGCCTCATTATACTCAAACACATACTCATCCATAAGGGATGCCAGGATCTCATATCGTCTGGCATCGACCGCATGTTTTCTCGCACTGATCCATCTCTGACGCAGGATCATGAATACGGCACATCCGATCACCAGAAGCACCGCAAGGATAATTCCCATCGTCAGAAGCGGATTTGCCCGGATAAATTGTCTGATGGTGATAGCCTTTTCCGGCGGATCCAGGTCATCCATCAGCATGACCTGAATCCGGCTGTCCGGAACCGCGTACAGCCCCTTATTGCAAATCGATATCAGACGGGAATCCACATTCTTCCCAAACGCCAGCGACAAAGCTCCGCCCTCAGACATAGGTATAACCGACACATGCTCGCAGCCGGAAGCCTTAATATAATAATCTACCGAATAGTAATTGCCGATCATATAATCTGCCTTGCCGGCATCCACTGTCTCAATAGCTTCCCTGATATTCTCCTTCTTTACACGAGGAGCCTCCTTCCCATCCGCCCCCTGATATAGATCTGCTTTTCCTGCAACATAGGCTTCTTTCTTGCTCTCCAGCTGGTCTACATTTGTACTCTCATTCTTCACAACAACCTTTGTGTATTCAATATAGCTTTTGGAAAAACGAATGTCCTGATTCGATACATCCTGGTTGTCCAATCCGGCTGCAATCTCGATTTTGCCGTCCTCTAAAGCCGCAAGAAGCTGCTCCTGGGTATTGTAACCGATATAGGTAAACCGGATTCCAATGGTATCACTGATAATATCGCAAAGTTGTCTGGAAAGACCGCAGAAGTTCTTCCTGTCCTCATACTGGAAGGGTGCAAAGGTCTTCAGATACCCCACCCGGATGACCCCCTGCGCCTTCAGGAAGCTTTTTTCCGTGTCCGACAAAGTAACCTCATACTTTTCGGAGACCACCGTACTCAGCAGATGGGTCTGTTCATCCTCCTGCATCTCCTCTTCCATATCGGCCGGACGCCCGGACTCCCACCGTGTATTCCAATCGTTGATAATCTCATCAAAGGTCTCATCACTGTATCCTGCAGCCGCTTCAATCACACGGGCCGCCTCTTTGTTGTCATTGAAGTTCAGATTCTTGGACAGACTTACCAGACGGCTGTAATTCTGGGAGTTGGCCGCGCTGTTACTGGAAAGGACCACATTCTTCATGTCTCCGTAAGCCTCTGGATACGGATCCGTTTTCACCATGGAAAGGGTCTCCTGATTCAGGGCATAGCCGGACTCATCCAGCATGAAATCGATATATCTTCGGGCCGCCTCCTTGTGCTGGCTGTCTTTGCTGATTGCATAACAGTAATCCGTGGAGATGGTCATATACTGTTTTCCGTTCACCTCATTAGGAAAGGGCATAAAGGCCACATTATCCCCATGTCTTCCGGCATCTTTAAACTGCTTGACAGCCCAGGAGCCGATCGCCATACAACCGATCTGACCATTGTTGAGCATTCCCTTGGAGGTCTCCCAGTCATCTGCCTTCGGATCCTCCTCACACAGCCCCTCCGCCACAATATCATAAAGCATTTTATAGACCTGATAGTGCGTAGACCCCTGGGAAAACGGGTTCCTCTGATACAGGAAATCATTATTCCGGTAATCCGGATCTCCGGTCATCTCCAAAAAAGGAAAGGTCTCCCAGAACTGTAAGGTCCACAGGGAGGAATAATTGGTATAAAAAGGAATGGCATCCGTCCGCTCCTTGATCATCTTCAGATCGTCCAGAAATTCATCGATGGACTTCGGTGTATCGGTAATCCCCGCTTTACTGAAGACCTCCTTATTGTAAAGAATTCCCGCCATGTAGGCAGAAGAGGGAATCCCATACACATCGTTGCCGATGAACTTGCTGCTTTCCATATAATTATACTTCTCTGAAAGTTCCTGATAATCTCCCAGCATTTCAAGCTGATTCGGGTATTCCTCCTGAGACATAAAGCTCGGCACAAAAAGAACATCCCCATACCTGCCCTCGGCAAAATTCTCCTGCATGGAGTTTTCATAATCATCGTAAAAATAATATTTTACTTTAATGCTCGGATATTTTTTTTCAAAGCCCTCCAGATACGGAGCTATGATCTGTTCTCCAATATTGGACATTACCGTAATTTCATCCTTTTTCGCCGCAAAGGTCACAGAAGGACAGAGTACGGTCATGCACACGGCAAGCACCATAAGAAATGCCGTAAGACGAGCCCCGGTTTTTTTTCTTCTGCCCATAATATCATCCCCAATCAATTATGATAATTATATGATATGAGGGTCAAAAGGTATTTTGACCCTTGTATCATTATATTATAATTCATCTCGAAATAGGTAGCAATCCCATTTTCCAAAATATCCCTGTTCACTGTATGGATCCTTAACAAGGAAAAACCACCGCAGGAGCTTCCCTGCGGCGGTCATCATCTCGTATGTATTCCGATAGGATTATGCCTTTGCGACGGCGTCTGCAAGAGCTTCAAATGCAGGCACATCAGACTCCTTCATGGTGGAACGGATGGTCACCATCGGATCAAGGATGGTCACATTCTTCATGGTCTCAAGAATGCCCTTCATGGTTCTTCCGGCAGTCGGTCCCCAGGAACCGTTCTCAATGATACCAACCGTACGATTCTGATAAGCCTTGGACTGCAGATGGTTTAAGAAATCCTGCATACATGGGAATACCCCTCCGTCATAGCTTGCAGCGGCAAGAACCATCCGGTCATAGCGGAATGCATCCTCAATTACCTCTGCCATATCCTCACGGGCAAGATCACTGACAACAACCTTTTCCACGCCCTTTGCCCGAAGCATCTCTGCAAAGCGCTCTGCTGCTACTCCGGTGTTTCCGTGAATGGAAGCATATGCCACAAGCACGCCCTTGTCCTCCGGCTGGTAGCTGCTCCAGGTGTTGTAGGTATTGATGTAATACTCCAGGTTCTCATCCAGCACCGGACCATGCAGCGGGCAGATCTTTTGAATATCAAGGCCTGCCGCCTTCTTTAACAGTGCCTGTACCGGAGCGCCGTATTTACCGACAATATTGAAGTAATATCTTCTGGCCTCACATGCCCAGCCCTCCGGATCATCGTAATCCAGGGCTCCGAACTTTCCAAAACCGTCTGCGGAGAAAAGGATCTTCTCGCTGCTCTCATAAGTAACCATGACCTCCGGCCAATGAACCATCGGCGCCATGTAAAAGCTTAAGGTATGGCTTCCAAGAGACAGACTGTCCCCCTCCTTTACAGTCAGAGTACGTCCCTCAATATCCATGTCAAAGAACTGCGGGAACATATTGAAGGTCTTGGCATTGCCCACCAGAGTCATCTCCGGAAACAGTTCTAAAGCTCTCTGAATACTTCCTGCATGATCCGGCTCAAGATGCTGAACCACCAGATAATCCACCTTGCGTCCCTCAAGAGCCTCTAGAAGGTTCTTCTCCCACTCAGCCGTCTTTCTGGCATCCACGGTGTCCATCAGGGCAACCTTGTCATCGAGGATCAGGTAGGAATTGTAAGATACTCCCTCCGGAACCACATACTGACTCTCAAAGAGGTCAATGTCCTTATCGTCTACACCGATATACTTTACTGCGTCTGAAATCTTCATAATGCTTCTCTCCTTTTCTAACTTAATTGTAATTTACATCTTATCTATCTGGTCATTTTCGAGCTCACGCTCAAGATCCTCAGGGCTCATATATCTTCGGAAAATGCGCTCAAGGATCAGATCAAACAACAGGGAAACCACCGATGGTACAAAAAACATAAATATCGGGATGATCCACGCGAGGAAAGCTCCTGCCGCCAGAATCACGATGAGCAGCAGGCTCCATGGAAGATGTCTTAATTCCAAAAGAATCCCATTCTTCAGGGTTGCCTTTACCGTATTGGAAAATCTTGCGATATAAGGGAACACATAGCAGGCCCACCCGATAGCAAACAGCATCACGATTAGGAAAAAGTAAAAGAACATGCCCATATTGCTGCCCTTCATCAGCACCTGCCTGGTAATCATGATATCTGCCACAAGCACCAGCCAGACCACAAGAACTGCAAGCCAGGACAGGGTCGCCGGTTTAAAATTATCCTTAAATGCACTAAAAAAATTTCTGGTGGTATAGCCTCTGTTTCCACGGATCGATTTGTGCACCGTGTAATACAATGCCGTTGTGGATGCACCGATCGTAACGATCGGAATGCAGCACAAGAACCACAAAATGCTGAGCCATGCACAGTCCACAAGTTTGCCCAGCCCGTTAAAAAATGGATTATCCCAATTCAGCTTCATTTGTCTCCTCCAGCCTGTTCAATATTTCTCCTGCAATCTCATCCGCCGTCTTTTTGTCCGTGACGATGGTAAGCTCTGCAGCCGCCTCATAAAGAGCTCTTCTCTTTTCCATAAGCTGTGCAATATATTCCACATTCATATGTCCCTTCAGGATCGGCCGGTCACTGCTGTCCTTCACCCGCTCATATACGGTGCGGGGAGACGCCTGCAAATATACGATTCTGCCGCTTTTCTTCATATATTCCGTATTCTGCGGGCGGACAACCACACCACCGCCACAGGAGATCACCGCCGCCTCGCCCTGTCCCAGATCCAGAATGAGCTGGCTTTCGATTTCCCGGAAGCGATCCTCCCCGTACTTGTCAAAAATCTCATTGATGGTCATGCCCTGTTCCTTCACGATCTGCTGATCCATCTCCACCAGCGGACAGTGAAGCCGCTCTGCCAGCGCCCTGGCGACGGTGCTTTTTCCCGCACCCATAAACCCAATCAGAAATATATTATCCCTTATCATGAGAAAAATTTCTCCTTTACCTCTTCTACCGGCATATCCATTCCTGTATACAGCTTAAATGCCGCAACACCCTGCCACAGCAGCATACCCTTGCCCCCGATGCAGGTGCAGCCCTTCTCCTTCGCTTCCCGGAGCAGCTTCGTCTCCTCCGGATTGTAAACTGCATCGCAAACCACAAGTCCCGGGCGAAAAGCATTTAAGTCCTTCACCACGCTCTGGTCATCCATCGGCTTCATACCCACGATGGTCGCATTCGCAAAAATATCACTTGAGAGGATCTCCGCTGTCATTTTCTGCGTGTCCGCAATATCATATACATTGACAATAATACCCGGAACCGCCGCGCGGATCTTCTCTGCAGTAGCAAGAGTCCGGTCAAAAAAGGCATCCTTAATGTTGAAAATGGTAATCTCTCTCGCCCCATCCAGCGCACACTGCACCTGAATGGCAGTAGCCGCACCGCCGCCTCCTGCAACAGTAATCTTTTTCCCGCGGATATCAATACCGTGGTCTTTCAGATTATTTACAAAACCCTCGCCGTCTGTGATATATCCGGTCAGCTTCCCGTCATCGTTGACAATGGTATTTACCGCTCCGATGATTTTTGCTGCCGGTGAAAGCTCGTCCACATATTTCGCAGCCTCCGTCTTATCCGGCATGGTCACATTGCAGCCTCTCATCTTAAACAGCTTCATGGCATCCAGAGCATCCTTCACCTGCTCCTCCTTGATATCGAATGCCACATATGCGTAATCAAGCCCCAGTCTTGCAAAGCTGTAATTGTACATCGCCGGGGACCCGGAATGTCCCACAGGCGAACCAATCAGTGCAAGCAGTCCTGTATGTCCTGAAATCCGTTCTTCCACACGATACTCCTTTCTGGTGGTTTCAAATAGTCACTACTAAATATAGCAAATTTCTACAACAGATACAAGAGCTCCAACGGAGTTTTGATAGGTCTCCATGCCCCGTGCTCCAGCAGAAATTCCTCATCACGAAAGCCCCAGGTGACGGAAATACAGGGCAGTCCGGCATTAGACGCCGTCTGGATATCCACATCCGAATCTCCCACATAGACCGCCTGCTCCTTCTTCATCCCCAGTTCTTTCAAGGCTTTATTTACCATGTCCGGCGCCGGCTTTTTGGCAACCCCCTCCATCTCTCCGATTGCTGCAACCATATAGCCGTCAAAAAATTCTGCGTTCAGCTCTTTGACTGCGGAATCCAGTTTATTAGAAACAATTGCGGTCTTAACGCCCCGGGCCTTCAGTTCCTCCAAAAGATGCATGATATCCGGGTACGGCCTGGTATTGTCCAGACAGTGCTGTCCATAGTATTCTCTGAAAGAAGCAAATGCCTGCTCAAAGTCCGGATTTTCTGCTCCCTGAGGCACTGCGCGTTCCATCAGTTTGCGCACGCCGTTCCCCACATACTGACGCACCTGCTCCAGACTGCAGACCGGCATATGCCATTCCTCCAGCGCATGATTCACCGCATTTTTAAGATCCTCCAGCGTATAAAGGAGCGTTCCGTCCAAATCGAAAATAACCGCTTTTTCCCCCTCTTCATCATTGCTGCTGCAATAGGAAAAATCAAACAGCTCCTTTTTCATAATATGAATGCGGTTCACCGGATCAAAGCCCTCGATCAGATAATCCCCTCTCTGACCAAGGGTGTACTGCTGACCGCTGTCATGCTCGTGAAACAGTTTGATATTGCGGTCCAGCTGCCTGGCAAAAATCGTCTTCTTCCCCATGGGCACACAAACCTTGGCATAATTCATAAGGGAAATCAGTTCTCCCGAATCCAGATTCCTGATGACCGGCTCATATTCTGCATCGTGCAGGGTAAAGGTCCAATCCGGATACAGGCGGTACTGTTCCACAAAATCCGATTCTCGCCGGAAATTCACGCCGCCCATGGGGCCGATGGCCAGGATCATGTCCGGCTGTACCACCGTATTTACATCCCCCCGCATGGTTCGCACCGTAACAGGCGTCCCCACAGGCAGAATATCCGCGGCCCTGACATACCCCCAGGGAATGGATTTTCTCCGGTAGCGTCCCGCGTTTGTCTCTCCTAATTTACAATCTCTTTCGTATATGCACTTCGTATTCTCCATGTAATTGACAAATCGCTGTTCCAGCACCGATTTGATTCCATAAAGCGTTGGCTCCTCCTGCCCGTTTTCCGATAGGTGCATGCGGGGCGTCAGCCGGTGCTTCTTACAAAAGGAAAAGTATTCCCGGGTAATCAGATCCATCTGGATAAAACCGCCGGACTTCACCACATGGCCGCCTCCGGAGCCTATGCCCTTGCAGAGCTCTGCTGCCAGTTCATTGGCCTTGACCGCGTCGATACAGCTTCGCACGGAAATCTTAATACCGCCCGGCTGCCGGTTGAACACCACGCAGATATCCACCGCATCCACCTCCAGCATCAGGTCACTGATGATTCCCAGCGTGTTCGTATCACATTTTCCCGTCTGAACAACCGCCGCCCGGTATTCATCCAGATAATCGCTTTTGAGAAGAGCCGTGGCAAGAACCTCCAGTTCCTCCAGAGACAGATTGGCATTGCGGTACTTCGTCATAAGCCCCGCATCGAAGCCGGCCTCATCCCTCAGATCCCGGTCCAGCGGATGCACAATTTCCGCAAATCCGCCGGTATCTGTGTACAATCCATAATACAGAGCTGTAGAAAGCTCCCTGTTATTTTTGACATCAAAGCCCTCCTCCTGCAAAAGACGGTACATAATCGTCGAACAGGAGCCGATATTCGGGCGCACCAGTTCCATCGGAGGAAGCTTCGTGCTGATCCTGTGATGGTCAATCACCGCCAGCTCCTTAGCCTCAAACACCTGTGCATTTCCGCTTCCATACTGACAGTCCACCATGATCAAAAGCTCCGTCTCCTTCAACTCCTGTACATGTCGGATTGGAATATGAAGGTCCTCGATCATCATGATCAGGTTTGTCTTCCGGATCCGGTTTGCACCGCCGTATACCAGCTGGGGAATTTTCCCCTGCTCCTTCAGATACAGATACACTGCAAATCCGCTGGCAATGGCATCCGCATCCGGGTTGTCATGGCACTGTATTACTATATTGTCATATCTCAGTAAATCTCTCAGTCTCAAAATGATCCTTCTTTCTGTCCATAATAAGGGAAAAATAACGAACTGCGTCCCTTTTTATCAAACATGGAATTATACTGCAGAATCCGGTAGCGCCGGATCCATTCTGCCTCCTCCCCCTCTGCCTCCTCCAGATGGAGGAACTTTCCTGCCTCTTTGGAATAATAGCCCCTTGAATTGATGGCAGGAACGGTCTTTTGCATTTCGGATAAGAACCGGTTATAAGGCGCAAGTGCAATGCCCGCCCGCTCCAGCGTCATGGTAGAGAGGAAGTTCAGGCTTGTGATATCCACCTCTTCCTCCGGCGTGTCGTAATTCGTCCAAATAAAAAACGGCACCTTATACAGATTTTCCAACTCATCCTCCGTCAGACCGGACAGACCCTTATTGTTCAACAACGGATAAAAACTGCTGCACAGGCTCGGCTGATGGTCTCCGAAAAAGACAATCTCTACCGGATCCTCCTCCCCGGAAAAATAACTGATCAGCTTTTCCACCGCCTTATCGCTCTCGTGAATCAGGGAAAAATACTGATTCGCATCTGTGTAGGAACGTCCGATCTTGAAGCACTCCTCGTCAAAATTATCATATGCCTGGCCGTATCCTCCGTGATTCTGCATGGTAATCCCCATGAGATAGAGTTTTTCCTTTCTTCCCCTGTTCTCATAGCGGTCGATGATCTTGTCGTACAGCTCCTCATCCGTTATGTACTCCCTCAGAAGCTTTGTCTGGTCAAAGTCATCGATAAAGTGCATCTCGTCGTAGCCCAGATCCGGATATACCTGATTTCTGCTCCAGCCGGTGGCATAGTAAGGATGCATGGCCACACAGGTGTATCCCCGTTCCTTCAGATTCGAAACCAGGGAAGCCGGTGTGCTGTTCATATACTGCTGGTAGACCACGGATCCCGTAGGAAGGAAAGCCATGGAATTTCCCGACAGAAACTCCCACTCGGAATTGGGCGTTTTAGCACCGAATACGGAGGAAAGAGCATATCCCTTCACCGTATTTTCCTTCAGGGAATCAATAAAGGGAGTCAGCGGACGGTTGGTCTCAAAATCTCCGATGGTATGCAGATCGGCAAAGGATTCATTCATGATCACAATAATGGTAGGATCCTTCTTGTCCGGCTGACAATAGGCCTCTGCATCCTCTCCATACTGCTGCTCCAGTTCCTCCACTGCCTCCGCGGAGTAGCCCTCCGGCGGACGCACAAAACTGTCTCTCACCCCAAGGGCAAAATTCAGGACATAGCCGTTCAGGTAGGTTCCCTTCTGTTCCCATGTCTCCGTATTGACATTCCCCGCATTTAGGACAACGGCAATACAACAGAGCGCACCCAGAAGAAAATCAATTAAGCGCATATGCCACCTGCCCTGAAACCGGATCTCGCACTTACGGACCAGAGCGATAAACAAGGTTTCCGCCAGCAGGACGTATACTCCCCGGTCATTAAGTCGCAGCGCATAGGTGGAAGCCACGCTGAGGCCGGTTCCCACAGCACGGATATCCGCAATGGAAAACTCGTTTCCCCGGAACAGATATACAAAATAGTTGATAAATGCCAGTACCAGCAGGGAAACGCTGGCAATTATACAGCTTACACTGCTGTTGCCGGTAAACAGCTGTATCAGAAGATACACCACCAGCACACACAGAATATTTAACAGCCACTTCTCTGTGGACAGCCTTGCAAAAAGCTGTGCATCCAGAAGCAGGTATTGTACGGAAAAGGTCGAAAACACTGCCCCTCCCACAAACAGAAGTCCCGTCCAGAGCCATGGAAGCCGCTCATCCAATTCGATATGCAGGGTCTTAATCAAATAATAGGCCGCCCCGAACACCAGGAGGGCTGCGGGATGGTATCCGACAGTCGCGTACAAAAGCACTGCCAGCGCTATGGCAATTGACGCACGTATATTATTTTTCCAATCATATTCCAGGCGAATCTTAAACTTCATTTTCATTCCATTACAATACAACAAAATGCCCGGCGTGTAAACCGGGATTCCATGAAGAACTTATAAATTTTTCTCATCTTCCTTAATAATCTATGAATTTTTCCGGCAGGTTCTTTACCGGATTTTGTGGATATACTATAATATATCTATCTTACTACTATGTTATAAAAATCGGAGGCATTCTATGCCAGGCTTTACAACACATTACCTGTTTGGAATTGATACCTTTCGAAAGCTCGCCCCAGGCAGCTTTCGCGACAACCTGAAGCGCAATCACAGCGCCTTTGCCCTGGGGCTGCAGGGACCGGATCTGTTTTTCTACTACCTGCCCTCTTACCTGATGCATAAACAGAACATTGGTGCTCTGGCCCACAGCCGCAAAACCGGAGAATTTTTCTCCCATCTGCTGGATAGTCGTCAGCTCTTTGCAGGGGATTTTCGTGCCTTGGGAATTGCCGATGCCTACATTGCCGGTTTTATTGGTCATTACAGCCTGGACTGCATCGTCCACCCTTACGTCTATGCTTTCACTGGCTACGACCCGAAAACACCTCCATCCCACACCAGGTATTTCGGCCAGCACGCTTACTTCGAAACAGAGATTGATACCGAGCTTCTCTACCGGAAAAAGCATCTGTATCCTTCCCAGTTTCACCAGAACGCAACGATCCGCCTCACCACTCTTCAGCACAGGACCATCATCCGCATGCTGGTGCACGCTTATCGTTCGACCTATCCGGGCATTATGGCAAGTGACATTCTCTTAGGCGGAGCTCCGCTGTGGATGAAGTTTGGCACCCGCCTGTTAAGAGATCCCTCCGGTCAGAAAAAGGTATTGGCACGTCTCATTGAAAAAATCCTTTTGGGACGAGCTTTCCTCTCGCCAATGGTAGCCAGCGATTACTACCGTTTTATTGATGATCCGCTTAATCTTTCCCACAAAAGCTGGACGCATCCCTGGACGGGCGAAACCTTCAGCACCTCTTTTCCTGAGCTGTACCGGCAGGCAGAGGTACTGTACGGCAGGCGCATCCGGCAGTACGCCCGTATGACTGCAAACAACTGTGAGGAAAAAGAACGGGAAGCTTTCCTAAAAGAATACGCAGACCGCTCATTTCTGAGCGGTCTGTCCTGTGAACTTTATTAAAGAAAATTTCTGATCTGCTCTGCTATGGTATTCATCAGGCGGTTTCTCGCCTCCACACTGGCCCATGCGATATGGGGCGTAATCAGCAGCCTTTCACTGTCCTTGATTTCCCGAAGGGGATTATCCGGCTGCATCGGCTCCTTCGACAACACATCCAGACCCGCGGCAGCAATCTGCCCCTCACGCAATGCCTCTGCCAGATCCTGTTCCACAACGATAGGGCCCCGGCCCAGATTTAAGAAAATGGCCGACGGCTTCATTCTGCGGAAAGCCTCCCTGTTCATCAGTCCCATCGTCTGTTCCGTCAGAGGGGCATGGACAGAGACGATATCCGATTCCAAAAGGAGCTTCTCCAAGGACACCCGGGTATACCCCGGCTGTGTATGCCTCCCGGAGGTGGAATAGTAGATCACCCGACATCCAAACATTCCGGCGATATCTGCCACCCGTTTCCCGATATTCCCAAGGCCGATAATGCCAAAGGTCATACCTGACAATTCATGAAAGGCCTTTGCAAAATGCGTAAAGGACACATCTTTCACATATCTTTCTGTCTTGACATAATCATCATAGTAGCGAAGCTTCTCCAACAGGTAGAAGAGCATCGCAAAAGTGTGCTGTGCCACGGACTCCGTGGAATAGCCTGCCACATTACGCCATGCAATCCCTCTTTCCGCCAGATAGTCCTTGTCCAGATTGTTGGTTCCGGTAGCCGTCACACACACTAGTTTCAGCTTCCGTGCCTCCCCGATGGAGCGCTCATTGACCTCTACCTTGTTCAGGACGATGACATCCGCATCCCTTGTCCTCTGCCTTGCTTCCTCCTCCGTAGAAAACCCGTATTTTACCACTGTCCCCAGGGTATCGAAAACGGACAGATCAATATCATCTCCGATTGTTTTGGTGTCGAGAAATACAATTTTCATTTAATTTCCCTCTAAAACGTCAAATTTATATATAGTTCTCGAGCAATATTCTTCTTCTGCTTCCGTTATCGGTGTCGCAAAGCCGGGCTCGTTCACCGAATTAGGAAAATACTGTGTCTCCAGGCAGAAAGCATCTCTTCCATGATATTCCTTTCCTTTCTTGCCCCGTTTGCAGTCTGTAAAATTAGCAGTGTAGAGCTGGATCCCCGGGCAGTCCGTACTGACAGTCATGCGGATACCGCTCTCCGGCCCAATCGCCACCGCGGCTTCTTCCATGCCCTCTGAGGTACGATCCAGAGCAAAATTGTGATCATAGCCGCCGACAAATTTCAGCTGCTCATCCTCCGCTCCGATATCCCGTCCAATGGTCTTCGGCTCACGAAAATCGAATGGTGTTCCCTCTACCTCTGCCAGTTCTCCGGTGGGAATCGCATGGGAACTGATCAACGGCGTATAATGGGATGCCCGAAGAGAGAGCACATGCTCCATTGCCGTACCGCTTCCCGCTCCGTTCAGATTAAAATATGCATGATTTGTAAAATTAAACACGGTTTTCTTATCCGAAACCGCACGGTATTCGATCACAAGCTCATTCTCCTCCGTCACGGTAAAGGAAACACGGATCCTTGCATTTCCCGGAAATCCCTGTTCCAGATCCGCATCTTCAATTTCCAGGGTAAGGGAGTTGTCCGTGCATTCCTTCAAATCCCAAAAGCGTAAGGACACGCCATGAGAGCCGCTGTGCAGATTGTTCTCATTGTCGTTCTGCTCCAGCCTGTAGGTCTCATTGTCAATAGAAAACGCCGCCCCCGCGATCCGGTTGCAGTTGCGCCCTACCGTGGCGCCGAAATAGCTGTCTCCCTTCAGATATTCTTCCAGGCTGTCATAGCCAAAGATCACATCCGTCTCTTTACCGGTCCGGTCCAAAGCCATAATCGATACAATGGTTGCACCGTAATCGGTCACGGATACCTGCAGTCCCTTTGTATTGCCGATGGTATACAGAAAACCCTCCCTTCCGTCAGCATCTGATCCAAACAGTTTTTTCTTCATGAATTTCTCCTCCTTTTGAACTTTCCACAGTCCCTCCAATGTTATCATCATCTTACTTCTTTTTCCTAAAGTTGTAAAGAAAAATGCCGATATAGAAAATAAATTGATCACTCAGGAGGCTTCTATGTCTACAAAGATATCATCAGGACTCAGTTTATCGTCCAGCTATTTTATGAGAAATTTTTATTCCGAGAACAGAAATGCCGCAAAGAAATCCGGCAGAAGTGATTACAGCAAGACGGAATTATCCTACGAGGACAGTCGTGCCCTCACCCGCGCTGTGAAAAAAATCACCTCCGTCGATTTCGGCTCTGACAAGGACGAGAAGGACAGTGATATCAACGACAGCGCCAGAGCCTCCATTCAGGCCTTCGTAGAGACCTATAACAATACGATGGATACAGCAAAAAGTTCTTCCGATTCCAACACCAGTCGCTACTACCGGCAGCTTAAGAAGCTGACCGGCAAATACGCTGACGAGCTGGAGGATATTGGCATATCCATCGAAAGTAATGGCAAATTAAGCATCAACGATGAGCTTTTAAAAACTGCGGACAATTCCAAGGCACGGAAGCTTCTCTCCGGCGACAGTGACTTTGCGAAAAAGACACTGACCATCGCCAAAAAGATGAACTCTGCCATCCGTGATGATCTCTTTTCTCAGATCAGCAGCAAGAAGCTCCATATCAACATCACATTGTAGTTTCCCAGTCACCTAAATCGTGCGAAGCAGCTCCACGATTTTCTCATAGTTTTGCGGCTTATGGGGAAAATTGCAGTTTTTACACACCTTGATGCGCCTGCCGTTTTTTTCCTTATATTCCGGAGCTCCCGGACAGTCCTCCATTCCATAGAGAGGACAATAGCAAAACAGGCAGTTGAACTCCGGTGTTCCCCTGTGGCAGGGGAAGTACTCGCATGCACGATTTTCAAAGAAACGATAGGATGGGTTCATACTGTTTTTCTCCTTTTGGCTGCTATGAACATATATTTAAAAATTGAGAGACAAAAGCGGGGTTTGCGGGGTAATACAGGTGCGGATATCCCCACCAATGGGTTTCCGACGCATGGACACACTCCCAGGACCGGCCGGTGGCGGGCTTTGTGGCAGTGCAGGCGTCTCCGTTATTGTCGCTGTCATAATAATGGAATTCATGTCCGCGTATGGGGTATCCTGCCAGAAAAAGGGATTTCTTCTCCACGATCTCCACATAACCAAACCGGACAAGCTTTCCTGTATTGCGGCAGCCGCCGGCAACAACCCCTGCCATCGGGTACGTGTTGCCCTCGCCATCCGTCAGATGCTCGTGCAGGTACATAAAACCTCCGCATTCTGCCACAGAGGGCATTCCTGCTTCGATTGCCTGTCGGATACTTTTTCTCATAGATCTGTTTTCCGACAGTTCCTTTGCAAAAAGCTCTGGATAGCCGCCGCCCAGCAGAATACCATCGATGTGTTCCGGCAGACTTTGATCTGCCAGAGGGGAAAATTCTACAAGCTCAGCCCCCGCTTCCCGAAGGAGGCGCAGATTCTCCGCATAATAAAAGCAGAAAGCCCGGTCTAGGGCAACTGCGATACGCCGTTTCTTTCCCGCTCTTCTTTCGCACCATTCTTCTCCTTGACACAAGTGCTTTTGTGAATCATCCCCACGTTCCGATGCTCCACGCCGAAAAGCATTGACAAGCGCACTTCTTTCCGCCAGTTCCAGCATCCGCTCCACATCCACAGTCTTTTCCAATACCTCGGCAGCAGCAAATATCTGCTTTCTCAGCTCCCCGATCTCCTCCGGCAGTTTAAGACCCAGATGGCGGCTTTCAATGTGAAGCTCTCTGCGTTCGGGAAAAAAGCCCAAAACCGGAAGTCCCAGTTCCTCTTCGATCTGCGGACGGATGATCTCATAAAAATGCTCTGTCGTGCGGTTCAGGATCACACCTGCAATCCGCCGGTCCACATCATATTGAAGCATCCCGGCCAGCAGAGCAAGCATCGTGCGTCCCATGCCCTTCGCATCCAGAATCAGAAAGACCGGAAGCTGAAGTGTCTGTGCCAGATGATAAGCAGAGCCTTCAGGCCTTGTTCCTCCCAGGCCATCGTAGAGCCCCATAGCCCCCTCGATCACCGTATAATCATACTGCTCCTGCCCCCGCCTGTACAGAGCGCGAAGCTGCTCCTCCTCTGAGAAAAACGTATCCAGATTCCCGGAGGATACCCCAATCACCTGTTCATGGTACATGGGATCAATGTAATCCGGACCACACTTAAAGCTTCGGACACGAGCCTTTCTCTTTTTCAGCGCCGCCAAAAGCGCGCAGGTAATTGTGGTTTTTCCACTGCCGCTGGCCGGGGCCGCCAGAAGGAATCCTGCGTGTTCCATATGGTTTTCTCCTTTCAAGCCTGATTATGCCAAATCTGTTTCATACAGCGCCCAGGACTTTATATGCACAGGCGCAGGCGGAAAATCATGACCGGATTCTCTGCCTGCATCAGGTGGTATGCTCCCAGCTCCCTGGAACGGCTGACCTGAAGCTGCACAGCTTCAGCTGAAAGATGTCTTCCCGCGAACTCCTGCGGTTCCTGCAAAAGCCTTGTCATCTGTGCAATCGTCTCCAGGCTTACCGCGTTAACCACAACACAGGCGTCCGGGTTTTTCTCCCAGACGCACTGCAGGATTTCCTCCAGACAGCCGCCGCTCCCCCCCACAAATACATGGGTAGGAGGCTCCAGTTCCTGTAGTGCCTCCGGTGCAGTTCCCTCCACCGGAATGACGTGATACAGATGATATTTATCCAGATTCCGTCTCAGCAAAGCCAGCGCCTCCGGCTTCCGCTCAATGGCATAGACACGACCTCCCGGAGAACGGAGCGCACATTCCACTGCGATGGACCCGGTTCCGCTGCCCACATCATAGACAACTGCATCCTCTGAAAGCCCCAGCTTGCATAGGGAAACCTCCCGAACCTCCTCCTTGGTCATCGGCACGCGCTCCCTGAGAAAGGCTTCATCAGGCAGTCCTGGGACCACTCTGGCGGCATGGGCCGAAGAATTTACAATGAGGCAGGTGCACAATCCGCCTGCCGATATTTTTTCTGTCTCTGATGCTCTCAGACGAATCAGACGCTCATCCGGATAAGAAAGACGAAAACCACATAGGATCTCACTGTCCCCGAGACCAGCCTCCGTGAGCAGTGCGCCGACTTTTTGTATCTCCTGCCCATCGGACACCAGGAGAAAGGTCTTCTCATAGTGCTCCACTGCTGCAATCAGCCGGGTCTTTAATCCCACCTGGTCCATTCTTCCGTGGATGCTCAGAAGGGCCGCCTCCTGCCAGGAAACGCCCGCCCGGGCCGCCAGACAGGACACGGAGGAGATTCCCGGGTAGACTTTCACCTTATCAAACCCATTTTTATTTAATTCTGATTTTATTTTTTCGCATCCACTGTAAAACCCTGTATCTCCCGAAAAGAGAATCGCTGTGCGCAGCACGCCGTCGGAAAAATGTTCTCTCTTTTCCACCAGCACCGGCAGAATATCTTCTGCCAGATAGTAAGGATAGCTTTCTTTCCCTGCTGCCAGTTTTTCCAACATGCGGGGAGCACCAAATACAAGATTAGCCTCCTCCAATGCCTGCCTTGCCTCCAGCGTAAGCTGGCCCGGTCCCATGCCAATTCCGATCAGGGACACCTCCACATGGGTGCTGCCGTCCACCTGTTTTCCAAGCAGCCTCGACAGGGCAGCTGCCACCTCTGCAAAGCTCATGCCCTTCTCATCAGCCGGTGCACCGATGACGTGAAGCATGATGCCCGCAGCCTGTACAGACTCCGCCTTTTCAGCAAAACCACTTCCCGCTCCACTGGCCTTTGTCACCAGATGTTCAATTCCGAACTGATGGATCAGGGCAAGATTCATCTCTTTTGTAAAGGGTCCCTGCATTGCAATGATCTGTCGGCCCCGGAGACCGCAGGCTTCGCAGTTTTCCAGATTATCTGCCCCCGGAAGGATTCGAACAAACAGTCTTTTTCTTAAATCCTCATTTAAGCAGTATTTCTTAAGATCTTTGCTTCCGATTGTCAACAGCACATTTCCCTCCGTCACGGACAGTGCGCGGGCGCAGTTTTCGTGATTTTCATACCTGCATATGGATCCATCAATTTCTCTGCACGCCTCTCGTTTCAGCCGGTAAAACGGAATTTCATTTGTCATTAAACTTGTGCGGATATTCTCAGATACCTCCTTTGCAAAGGGATGCGTAGCATCCACTACCGCACGAAAGCCTTTTTTACCCAGCTGTTTCATTTCCTCCACATTCAGGCGCCCCGTCACCACAGTCACCCCCGGAAGCTTTGGCATGACATAGCTTCCGTATTCTGTGGCCACATGCAGTTCTACAGAAATTCCTGCCGCAGAAAGCCGCTCTGCCAGCAGTCTTCCCTCCGTTGTTCCGCCATAAAGCAGTACTTCACTCATATCCGATATCCTCTCTTCGTGACCAGCTTTCCCTCTATGATCTCTGATTTTGAATTTCCTATGAACACGGTGGTAAACATATTGACCTTTGCCTGCTCCAGTTCTCCCATGGTAAGGGTAACCGCATGCGTTCCCTCTCTCCCAATATTCTCCACATAGCCGCAGGCCCGCTCCGGCTCCACCCCGTGTTCCATCAGAATCCGGCAGGCCCGGGCAAGATAGTCCGCCCGTTTCCGGCTGGACGGGTTATAGATCGCCATGGCAAAATCTCCCTCTGCCGCAGCAATCAGGCGTTTTTCAATCTGTTCCCAGGGAGTCAGCAGGTCACTCAGACTGATGACACAGAAATCATGATTCAGCGGTGCCCCCAGAACTGCCGCCCCGCTGCTTGCCGCAGTAATCCCCGGCACCACCTGAATCTGACAATCCGGATATCCTTTTGCAAGTTCCAGCATCAGGGAAGCCAGACCATAGATCCCGGCGTCTCCGCTGCAGACCAGCGCCACCTGTTTTCCCTCACGGGCTTTTTCAAAACACAGCAGACACCTCTGCTCCTCCTGCCGCATCGGCGTAGAAAGCAGTTCCTTCCCGGCATACTGTTCCCGGATCAGATCCAGATACACGGTATAGCCGATGATCACATCACTCTCCTGCAGAATCTGTTTTGCCTGTTCTGTCATCATATCGGCCGATCCCGGCCCGATTCCCACCACATAGATACATTTATCCATCAAATCTCAGCCTCCGTTCTTTTTTGCTTTTTTCGCTGAGTTCTGCCAGCGCGAAGGTCATGCCGGAACCTGCCCTCTTGGGGACCACAATGATTCCTCCTCCCGCCGCCGCGACAGCCGCCCGCTCGCAGACATTATCCACGCCTACCGTCTGCTCTACAAAGCCGGATGCCGTAAAGCGGCCGGGAAGCGCCATCAGCTCCTCTGCCCCAAAAACGCAGAATGGACGTCTCAGCCTCTGTGCCAGCTCCAGCAGTCCCGGTTCCTCCTCCTTTGCGTCAATAGAGGCAATTGCAGCGATCTGCTCCAGCTTCAAAATCCCATTTCTCTGTGCCCGCATGAGGACCGAGAACATTTCATCTGCAGACTTTCCCTTTTTGCATCCAATTCCCAGAATGTAATTTCTCTCGGTAAGGACAAGGTCTGTTTCCAGCAGATTCTGATTTTCGACGGAGCAGACCACAAGATCGGGCCTGGCGGTACCTCCACGGATGCAGGCGGACCAGGACGAGGGAATTACATTTGGAGGCAGCTGCAGTTTTGCAAGCTCCTGCTCCTCCATTCCTTCCACTGCAATGCGGACCTTTTTGCCCTGAAGCACCCTGGCAGATACCTTGGCTATTCCCGCTGTATCCAATACCGTCAGATTATTTTTCCTGGCAAAAACATCTGCCGCAAAAACTTTATTAACATCCGTTGCTGTGGTGATCACCGGCTGGGCCCCCAGCCCCCGGGCCAATTCCATCGCCAGCTCATTGGCACCTCCCAGATGACCGGACAAAAGCGGAATCACAAACCTTCCCTGCTCATCCACCACCAGAACCGGGCTGTCCGTCCTTTTGCTTGCAGCTGCCGACGCCACCGCCCGGACCGCGATGCCCACAGCTCCGACGAAAATGAGGGGAGCCCCCTCTGCAAAGGCCTCTGCTGCCCACTGCTCCAAAGGTTCCTGCTCCCGTATCTGTAAAGAGATCCCGCCCTCTACCCATTTTCCCCCGCAGAGCAAAGGCACCGTGCCATAACACACGGAAAGCGGAATTGCTCCGATTCGATTTACCAGATCCCTTCCCTGACGGGAGAAGGCCGCTGCATATACTTTCATCTCTTGCTCTTCCTGTATTCTGTATCAAAATCTGCCGCATACAGCCTTGACTTGGCGTAATGGCGGTGCGTAATCACATACCCCACCAGCACCAGGGCTGTTTTCGTAATTCCATGCTCTTTCGCTGTCTTCGCCAGCGTATCGACGGTACAGACAAAGGCCTGTTCCTCCTGCCAGGTAGCCTTATATACAAGGGCTGCCGGAGTATCCGCCTCATAGCCTCCCTCCACCAATCGGGTACTTAGCTCCTCCAGCATGCCGGTGCTCAGATAAACTGCCATAGAGGCATGATGAGCCGCAAAACTCTCAATGCTCTCCCGCTCCGGCACTGTAGTCCGTCCCGCCATCCTTGTAATGATCAGAGACTGGGAGACCTCAGGAAGAGTATATTCCAGATTCAGGGACGCTGCAGCACCGAAGCAGGCACTCACCCCCGGGCAACTTTCGTAGGCAATATTCTTCTGATCCAGTGCATCCATCTGTTCCCGAACTGCACCGTAGATACTGGGTTCCCCTGTGTGAAGTCTAACCGTAATATAATTATTTTTCTCTGCCTTTTCCATGACGGAGAGAACCTCCTCCAGTGTCATTTTGGCACTATTATAGATCCTGCAGTCCTCTTTTGCGTAGGAAAGCAGCTCAGGGTTGACCAGAGATCCCGCGTAAATAATGACATCCGCCTTCTGCAAAAGACGCATTCCTCTCACAGTAATCAGATCCGGTGCACCGGGACCTGCTCCAACAAAATATACCATAGCCACTTCTCCTCATATACTTGTTTTTACGTTTCTTCCATATCCTCCAGCAGCTTTGCCAGAAGCTCCTTCGCACCAGGTGTACACCCCAGTTCTCCAAATTCATTGGAGTAGACCAGACACTCCACCTTGATTTTGCCGGCACTCCGCTGTTCCAGATAAAAAGCGATATGCTCCATGATATCCTTCATGACTGCGCCCTTTTGCGCTTCATCCGGCAGCTTCCCCAAAGCCTCCTCCGTAGTCCGGCTTGCCAGAATCGCCTTCAGGCATTCCGGGTCCGCTCCCTGTCTAATGGCCGCCGCAGCCAGTAGCTCCATCCGGCAGTCCGCCTCCCTTGAATGTGTATTCATAATGCCGCCGGCCAGCTTGACAAGTTTGCCGATATGGCCTGTCAAGAGCATTTTCTCAAACCCCAGCTGTGCTGCCATGTCGATGGTTTTCCCGATAAAATTGCTGCACTTCACACTGCGGTCCAAATCGTAGCCATAGTGGCTTTTCATAAAATCCAAACCATAGTTTCCCGGCGAAACAGCGATCAGAGCTGCCCCCTCCTGCCTTTTCTGCCGCAGCTCGATGTGAATGGTCTCCAGAAGAGCCTCTGTGCTCATAGGTTCTACCATTCCGGTCGTCCCAAGGATAGAAATTCCGCCCAGAATTCCCAGCCGGGGGTTGAAGGTTTTCTCTGCCAGAGCTTCGCCCTCCGGGACAAAAATGGTAACCAGAAGGCCTCCCCGATAATCAAAAAGCTCGCAGACCTGCTGCACCTCCTTTATGATCATCCGGCGCGGTACATGATTGATGGCTGCATTCCCTACCGGCTGATCCAATCCCGGGCGCGTCACACGGCCGACACCGGTGCCGCCATCTATGATGATTTCTGCGCGGCCCTCCATATATTCCACGCAGGCACAGATCTTTGCCTTGTCCGTAATATCCGGATCATCTCCTGCGTCCTTGATCACGCCACAGGACAGACTCCCCTCACCCCATACGATGTCAACAATATCCGGTGTATACACCACGCCCCCCGGAGTTTCAATACGAATGTTCTTTTTTTCCCGTCCACTCAAAAGCATATACGCAGCAGCCTTTGCCGCAGCAGCAGCGCAGCTTCCGGTGGTAAATCCTTTGCGCATAAATGACTCCCTATATCATACCATACAGCAGCGCATTTACAATGGCCGCCGCCACATTGCTTCCACCTTTTCTTCCGCGATTGACGATATATGGCACCTCCGTCTTAAGAATCAGCTCCTTTGCCGCCTCCACATTCACAAAGCCCACCGGCACTCCGATGACAAAGGCCGGCTTCCACGGTTTTTTCTGCATCAGCTCGTAAAGGCTGACCAGAGCAGTGGGTGCGTTTCCGATGGCGAAGATCACAGGTTTTTCAATCTCGGACGCGCGCTCCATGCTGACTGCCGCACGGGTCAGCTGTCTTTCCTTCGCCTCCCTGGCGATCTCTTCCTCTGCCATAAAGCAGTGCACCCGGCCTCCGTACATCGCCAGCTTCTTTTTATTGATTCCTGCTAACGCCATATTTGTGTCTGTAACAATATCTGCACCCTCCCGGATCAGAGTTCTCGCAATTTTCACCGCGTCCTTCGAGTAAGTCATTGTCCCGGCATAATCAAAATCCGCGCTGGTGTGAATGACGCGCATCGTAACATCCCTCTGATCTCCAGGCAGAATGATCCCCCGTTCCTTCAGTTCAGCATCAATAATCTCAAAACTCCTCTTTTCAATGTCCCCCGGAAGAATATATTCCAATTCCACAGCGAGTCCTCCTATCCTTATGATATTTACCCATGCAAAGTTTCCCTCGGGAAATGGGCTCACACCTGACGCTTTACTCTGGATACAGCTTTGCTATTTCCCGCAGCAGTTTCTCATTTTCCCCATGTCCCCGCACAGCAATCCGATAATACCCCTGCCCCAGCCCCGGATAGTTTGAGCAGTCCCGGATCAGGATCCCCTTCCCCAGCAGTCTGTCGTACAAAGGGATTCCCGTCTGCAGCAGCAGAAAATTTGCTTCCGATGGATAGATCGTAAGGTCTCCGTGCGTCGCATTTATCAATTCCTGTTTTAAGTTTTCTCTTTCTTCTTCTATAATGTGCCTTGTTTTTTCAATAAATTCAAGTCTATTCCATCCCGGCGTCGAATCCTCCAGCACCGCCAGTCCCGCCTCCTGCGCCAGAACCGAAAGATTCCATTCCGGCAGTTGTCGGGCGATTTGGCTGCAGCAGGTCTCTGACGCCAGCAGATACCCCAGCCGGACCCCCGGCATTCCATAGATTTTCGTAAAAGCACGAAGAATGATCAGATTTTGAAAAGAAGAAAGCAGCCCACAGGCGCTTTTCTGTCTGGTAAACTCGATAAAGCATTCGTCCAGCAGCACCAGAATATTTCTTTGCCGGCAGCGCTCTAAAATCCGAAGCAGCAGCTCCGGTGTAATCAGGCGGCCCACAGGATTGGATGGATTGGTCAGGATCAGCATATCAAGCTCCTCCGTGAGCACATCCAGAATTTTCTCAGTAAGGGCAAAGCCATCCTCTCTGCAGAGCCTGTAGTCCGCCAGCTGTGCTTTCACCATCTGTGCGGCCCATGTATAGCCCTCAAAGGCCGGCTGCGGAATGAGAACCCTCCCCGGTCTGAAGGCGTGCATCACCGCTGCCAAAAGCTCCGATGCCCCATTGCCGCAGAGAACCTGCTTTCTTCCAAGTCCTTCTATTTTTCCGATGGCTTCACGAAGCTGAACATTGTCAGCCTCCGGATAAAGTGCATAGGCACGAGCCCCCTGTGCCATCTTTGAACGAATATGATCTCCGATGTCCACCGGATTGATATTAACGGAGAAATCCAGCTGAATTCTGTTGCTGTAAATATCCCCTCCATGAGTTGATGACTGCGGCATGCGTGCTCCTTCCCGTCCTTCCAATGGTTTATTTATACCAGTATACCATAAATGACAAGCCTACTTAAATCCCAATTACAAGAAAGGCCAGCAGCACCAGCAGGCATATCCCCTCACAAAGGAACGCCGTGCGGTACATCAGCCGGTTAGCCCTTCGAATGTCCTCATATTCCACAGGCCTCATATCATCTCCGATGGTCGGCTTCTCCACCATCCTGCCAAAATAGCTGGCATTTCCAGCAAGGCGAACCCCCAGACTTCCGGCGCAGGCTGCCTCTGTCTGTGCTGAATTCGGGCTTGTATGCTGCAGACGATCCCGCTGCCAGATATGCCACGCGCCTTTTGCGTCAAAATCCCGTCCCGGCAGCAGGCTCGCCGCCACCATAAGCAGTGCACTGATCCGGGAGGGAAGGAAATTCAGTACATCATCCAATTTTGCCGCACATCTGCCAAAGTACAGATATTCCTCATTTTTATATCCAATCATAGAATCCATCGTATTTACTGCCTTATAGAAAAAGCCCAGCACAGGCCCTCCCAGCGCCAGATACAGCATCGGTGCAATGACACCGTCGGAGGTATTCTCTGCCACGGTCTCCACCGCCGCCTTAATAACTCCAGCCTCGTCCAGCAGCCCGGTATCCCGTCCTACAATCATAGATACCGCAGTCCTTGCCCCCTCCAGGTCCTTTGCCGCCAGCCGGCCGTACACCTTCATGCTCTCCACCTTCAGACATTTCAATGCCAGGATCTGATAGGTCATGACCATCTCCAGAATGCAGCCAAAGACCGGATGAAGCCAATAACCCGCCGCCAGGATTCCACCGGAAACGGCCACTGTACCAAGCGAGACTACCAGCACGAGAGCCAAACCTCTCCTCTGCCTCTGGCAATCAGTCAGCTTTGCTCGATTCCAACGCTTCAGTCTTTCGATAAGTCCTCCGATCAGTCGGATCGGATGCGGCAGCCAGCGGGGATCCCCCAGCAGCAGATCCAGAAGAAAACCGCCCAGAAAGGCAATCCAATGATATTTCATAGCTTTTCCTCAATCTTTTTGAACATCGACCCATGCATAATTTGCCTTCGGCAAATGGGTCGACGCTACATGTCAAGTTTTCAAAGAAAACTTGACACAATCTCTTTGAACATCGACCCATGCATAATTTGCCTTCGGCAAATGGGTCGACGCTACATGTCAAGTTTTCAAAGAAAACTTGACACAATCTCCATTTTAACATCGTCCCCCCGCGGCCGAAGCCGACAGTGATAACCTCTCCCATTCTCCACCTGGTAATCATAGTAATCTCCCCCGGCGTAGTGGCTGAGGAGCGCCATAATCGTGCCACCGTGCACAACCGCCGCTACGCAGATACCTCCGGCATCATCGCACGCAGGACATGATTTCTGCTGCACCTGCTTCGACAAAAGCTCCAGCACATTTGCCATCCCCTCCACGGTGCGGCGGACAAATTCCTCACGACTCTCTCCTTCCGGAAAAGCGATCCTGCCGCCGCTGTCGATCCAGGCCTGATAATCAGGATCTCCATTCAGCTCCACATAATTTTTCCCCTCAAAACGCCCAAAATTCATCTCCTTCCACTCCGGCACCACGATTACCGGCACCGTCGGAAACAAAAGCTGTGCGCTCTGTCGACAGCGCTTAAGGGGACTGCTGAACACAAGCTCGGGGGCAAAGGGATCCCACTCCCCCGCCTGAACCTGGAGTTTAGAGATTCCCGACTCGCTTAGCGGTTCCTCCGTCTGCCCCAGATAGCGGTGTTCCTCATTTGAGACAGTACTTCCATGCCGTATCAGATACATTTCTATTTGATTCTCTGCCCGATTCCACATAGTACACGCTCCACACGATCCGCCTGAGAGGCAATTTCTATCAGCATCCGCCCAAGCCGTTCCCTGTATTCCCTCTCAAAGGGCTCCAGGGGAACAATGCCATTCCCAACCTCATCGCTGATGATTACAGAATCCGGGTGCTTCTGGAGATAAGCTCTGGCCTCCTCCTCAGGGAAGCCCCCCTCCTCCATTTTCTTTCGAAACCATTGATGAAACTGGTTCCAGATTCTGTTCTCAGGAACCTTTCTATTTATTAAAACATAATTATATTTTCCCTGACAATATCCTCCAATATACAGTTCCATATAATTTTCTTTTTCCTCCCTTCCCCGCCGCACTCTCTACAGATGCATGAGAGTAGATATCGCGGCAGTTGCCAGTACCATTGCACCCTCGCAGATGGTAACAAAATAGCCCGCCGTATCTCCTGTGATTCCCCCCAGTTCCTTCCGGCTTCGATACACATAGTAACCATAGCTTATGGCAGCTGCCAAAATAACTGCGAGCCCCCGTATCCACGAAATATACATCATAAGCAGACAACACACGAGAAGCTGAATATACAACAGGAGTTTCACTCTTCTCCCATGGGCACTGCCCGCAAACCGATAGAGCATTCCTTCTTTTTTCGCGGTGGGAAGGCTGACAACGCCGATCGCACTCAGGCACCGGGCCAGGAAAAAGCCAAAGCAGTATACCATCAGCGAACGGCTGTCCGTAATTTGTGCAAAGCCAGCCAGATAGATCAGTCCGTACACAGCCAGCATAATCACAGAAAAGGCCCCGATATGGGAATCCTTTAAAATTTCCAGCTTTTTATCCCGCGATTGGTAGGAGTGAAATGCATCCATCGTATCCATGTATCCATCCACGTGGATTCCTCCCGTCACAAGCAACGGGATGGCGGCACCGATCAAAACATAGGTCAGGGTATTGATTCCAAGCCCCGCCGCCAGTCGAAACCACAGCCACACCAGCCCGCCGATCACGGCCCCGACCCATGGGAAAAAGTACATGCTGTAGCGCATATCCTCCTCCTTCCACTCAAAAATCGGCATCGGGATCCTGGAATAGGTTGTAAATGCGATTGCAATCGATTTTAGAAGCTTCATTTTATTTCTCCTTAAGCACCACCGGAATGCCCACCACGACCTCAACGATCCGATCCGCTCTTTCTGCCAGTCTTTCATTGACAAGAGCCATGGAACGCAGATAAGCCATCGTATCTTCGTCATAGTGGATTCCATCCCCAAACACGTTGTTGCTGACCACCACCAGCTCCTGGACTTCCTGGGCTAATACCTGGATTCCCTGAAGCACCAGCTGTGCCGTCTGCTTCTCCCCACGAATTTCCGTAGGCAGAAACATCTCATTGGCCACCAGATTTGATACACATTCCAACAGCCCTGCCGTCTGCCTTTCCGAGCACTTTTCCCCTTCGGCCGAATACCTGCGGATTTTCTCTGCTGCCTCCTCAAGTCTTCTGGGCTGCTCCACGGTGACAAAGTTCTTCCCGCTGCGAAGCAGGCGATGTCTCTCCACCCGGTCCTTCGATTCCTCATCCTCCGCCAGCATAGTTGCAATATAAAATTTTTCGGAAAAGCCCTCAAGCAGCCCCTCTGCATATGCGGATTTTCCGCTGCAGCTTCCGCCAATCACCAGTGTCATCATGAACCTTGCTCCGCTTCTTCGTCCGTAAAACGCTCATATTGATCAATTTCCATATTTGCAAAGGTCGTCTGGTTCGCATAAAGCGCCAAGGCCAGGTCCAGCAGTGTAAACAGCATCACTGCCCCGGTTCCCTCTCCCAGACCGAGTCCCGCGTCGATCACCGGATGAAGTCCCAGACGATCTGCCACCATACCTGCTGCCGGCTCTTTGCTCAAATGGGATGCCAAAAGATACTCTCTCACTCCCGGTACCATTCGCTCTGCCACCAGAGCCGCCACGGAACTGATCAAACCGTCAAGAACCACTGGAACATGAAATACAGCACCTCCGATGCATACCCCTGCCATTGCAGCTATATCAAGCCCCCCAAGGGTTGCAAGAATCTCCAGCCCATCCATCTGCGCAGTCGGGTAACGGGAAAGCGCCTGCGCGATGACTTCCCGCTTGTGCTTCAAGCCTTCCTCATTCAGTCCTGCACCTCTTCCAGTCACCTCCTTGGCTTCACAGTCCAGCAGTGCAGCTGCCACAGCGCTGCTGGTAGTCGTATTTCCGATCCCCATTTCTCCTGTCCCGACCATCTGAAAACCCGTATTTTTACACTCTTTTACCAGGGATATTCCTACAGAAACCGCCTGGAGAGCTTCCTCCTCTGTCATGGCCGGCTCCACCAGAAAATCTCTGGTACCGGGCATCACTTTACAGTCCCTGACCCCTGGAATCCTATGGCAGGAGTTGATACCGATATCCACCGGAATCACTGTTACCCCTGCCCGGGCTGCCATCTTCCCTACCGAGCTCTCCTGACGCCCCATAAAGCCTGCCACAATTCCGGTAACTTCCTGCCCGGATTGGCTGACATGCTCTGCGACAATTCCGTTATCTGCGCAAAAGGTAAGAATCACCTTTCGTTGCAGGGAAAGCTCTGTTGTCCCAAGAATTGCACCAATCCGTGCCAGCATGGTCTCAAACTCCCCCAGCCCGTCTAATGGTTTTGCAATTCCATCCCAGATTGCCTTGATCCGGCGGTGTATTTTCTCGTCGGGTCTGTCGATCTTCAGTTCCTCCAGCTGTTTACGCGTCATTCTTATCATATGGCAGCCTCCCTCATGATTGAATAGATGTAATCCATATCCATATGCTCCCGGAGCGTGCCTGCCAGTTCCTCATACTGTTTCTCCTTGAACGCAGCATAATCAAAGCTTTTACTACCATTCAAGCTGATTCCCTTGCGCCTGGCAAGAATCTCCACCATGCGCGAAGCAATTTCCTTCCCATCAAAGATCCCGTGAAGATAGCTTCCGTACACACTTCCCGCAAATGAGCCATCCTCTCTTCCATTCAACACTGCAACAGCTGCCTTTTCCGACCCTGTAGTCCGCCCCATATGGATTTCATATCCAGACAGATTTATCCCGGACAATTCTTCAAAAATTCCTTCAAGTCTGCCAAATCTTCCTTTGGTCTGCCGCCTGGTTTTATCCGGTTGAAGGATCGTCTCTACATCCAAAAGCCCCATTCCTGCCATGCAGCCTCCCTCCTCGGCAAATCCAGGGTCACGGATGGATTTGCCCAGCATCTGAAAGCCACCGCACACTCCCCAGATTGGAATATGCTGTGCTGATTTTTTCACTGCGGACTCCAATCCGTTCTGGCGCATCCACTTCAAATCACCCATGGTATTCTTACTGCCCGGCAGGAAAATCATATCCGGATTCCCCAATTCCCGGACATTCTTCACATAACGCACCGAAACATCCTCCATCTCCTCAAACACATGAAAGTCTGTAAAATTCGAGATTCTCGGATAGCGTATTACCGCAAGGTCAATCAATCCGATTTCCTTTTTTTCCAGCTGGCCGCTTAAGCTGTCCTCATCCTCCAGTTCCAGATCCATGTAGGGTACAACGCCGGCCACAGGGACATTTCCGCGTTTTTCCAGCATTTCCACTCCTGGATCCAGGATAGTCTTGTCTCCCCGGAATTTATTAATTACCAGCCCCTTTACCAGAGCCTGTTCTTCTTCCTCTAAGAGCATTAACGTTCCAAGCAGCTGCGCAAACACGCCTCCACGGTCAATATCCCCCACCAGAAGCACCGGTGCACCTACCAGCTTTGCAAGCCCCATATTAACAATATCATCCTTCTTTAAATTGATCTCTGCAGGACTTCCCGCACCCTCAATCACAATGATATCTGCCTGCTCCTGAAGCTTCGAAAATGCGTGAAGAATGTTAGGCACCAGTTTCTTTTTGTAGGAAAAATAATCTCGGGCACTCATATTGCCTATGACTTTTCCTTCGACGATCACCTGGGAAGCAGCATCGTTTGTCGGTTTGAGCAGAATTGGATTCATCCACACCGTCGGTGGGACTCCGGCAGCCTCCGCCTGCATGACCTGTGCCCTGCCCATTTCCAATCCCTCCGCCGTTATATAGGAATTGAGTGCCATATTCTGGGATTTGAAGGGCGCCACACGATATCCATCCTGATGAAAAATACGGCATAGGCCGGCTGCAATCAGGCTTTTTCCTGCATTTGACATGGTTCCCTGCACCATAATTACTTTAGACATTGCACCCTCCCTGCAAAACCATTTCCAGCCAATCGCAAATATGTTTCCTTGCCTCTGCCGGAATTCCTGTTTTCTGCTTTGCTCTCATCTTATCCGCATTCTCTTTGCAGTTCAACTGGTCCAGTGCCTTTGCAAGCTTCATCTGCGGATGCCTGACTGCAATACTCATGCCATTCTTTGCAAAATAATTCATGTTCTTCGTCTCACATCCGGGAATCGGTGCAATTTGAATATATGGAATTCCCGCAACTGCAGCCTCCGTAGAGGAAAGGCCCCCCGGTTTTGAGATAAAGACATCACAGGCCCTCATATAGGAAGCCATCTGATCCGTTTTATGGAGAAGCACCAGTTTTTCTCCATACCGGTGTTGGAGTTTTTTATATAATTTGTCATTGTTTCCACAAACAACGACCAGTTTTCCGTTGTCAGTTTTATTGTCCATCCACTTCAGCAAAAATCTTATCGTTTGTTCAATATTACCTGCGCCAATGCTTCCTCCGGTCAAAAGAGCATAGTACGTATCCTGATCAAGTCCCAGACGTTCCCTTTCCCGATTCCGATCTTTTCGTTCATCAAAAAAAGCATTCACCGGAATCCCAAAAGGAAGAATCCGGTTTCTCTCGATGCCTCTTTTCACAAAACTCTTAATTTGCGCCTCACCCGGAACAATATAATAATCGCAGTCTGTCTCCTCTGTGAAAGGGATGCACACATAATCAGTGGCAATGAATACTGTCAACGGAAGCTTCTCCCCGGAGCGTTTCAGATAGGTGATCAACTCTGCCGGAAACAAATGTGGCATAATAATCACATTTACCGGATGCTTTGCTAGATAAGCCTTTAGTTTCTTTGCAACCGCAATATTCGCGTAATATACCGGTGATTTTCCGGGAACGTGCCGCACTAATGCCCCCAGCGAATAGACAAGGCCAAACACCCCCGGCATCCGCTGAGCCATTTTGACATAGGCATTCGCAACCTTCACAGCAAGACCGTGACTTACCAATTCATAGGGGTCCATCATAACAACATGATGTCCCCGTACCTCCAGTTCCTGTTTCACTGCAATACCGGCAGCATTATGCCCGCCACCTGTGCTGCAGGATAAAATCAATGCGTCCATAAAAAACTCACCTTACATTGCTCCCGTGGCTCCGTACTCATATGCATCCGAATACAAAGCATTATCGTAATAAGCAAAAATCCGAGCTTCAGCCCTAAGGTATGTCCCCATATCAAAAATACCGAGGCCGTAAAAAGATATGTTCCAATCGTTCTGTAAAAATGTGGAGTAATGCGAATGACCAATGAAAACACGATAAAAATCACAGCCAGCGTAAGCGCCGGAAAAAGATTCGGAGCAAAACCAAGAAGACTTCCAAAGGTTACCGCAATCCCCTTACCTCCACGAAATTTATGATAAACGGGAAACATATGTCCCATCACGGGTGCCAGAAGAACCAGGGCCAATCCGATTCCGCCGACCCCATTTCCCTGTTCTCCATACCGGAATACCGGCAATTGGTGAAAAAATCTTCCAATGGATATGTTTCCCATATTCAGGCACAAAAAGACCGGAAGAAAACCTTTCCCGATATCCCCGATCAACGTCATAATACCACACAACAGGCCACCCTCCATAAAGGCATTGGCCGTTCCGGGATTCCGGTCCTTGGTATCACCGATAATATCCCTATGTTTCAGCTTATTCCCAAAAAAGGGTGCAAAAAGGAGGCTTCCCATAAAATAGCCTAAAGTTATAAAAACAACGTAATATAGCATGTGATCTCCTCTTTTCCCATACATCCTATCATAGCCAATTTTGTAGAAGAAATCAAGTAAGCTGATTGTGTACGGCCTGTCTATTCGATCCGTAAAGTCTTACTTTTTGCTTTCCCGAACATATAGTTTGAAAACAAAAAACCGTAATTACCACTTAATGTAATAATTACGGTCAAAAAATGCCTAGTTCCGGAATCGAACCAGAGACACGAGGATTTTCAGTCCTCTGCTCT